>CANRFX010000027.1 GCA_947629995.1 uncultured Clostridia bacterium
TTTGTATGAACTCAACTGCAGGCACTACAAAATTTGTTGTAGATAATTTAAGAGCCAAAGGAATTAAAGCTGGACTTTTAAAAGTTCGTGTATTTAGACCTTTCCCAGGAGAAGAAATAGCAAAAGCTTTATCACATGTAAAAGCTATTGCAATCTTAGATAGAGCAGATTCTCTAAACGCTGCTGGTGGTGCTTTATTTGAAGATATCACATCTGCTATGTATGTAAATAATGTATATGTACCTGCTGTAAATTATATTTATGGTATAGGTGGTAGAGATACAAAAGCTGAAGATATTGAATCTGTTTATAATGATTTATTTGATATTATACAAACTGGTAAAGCAGAAAATCCTTATCGTTATTTAGGATTAAGAAAGGAGGCAGACGAATAATATGGCTTATAATGTAAAAGAAATTGTAGGAAATAAACCTTCTAGATTTACAAGTGGACATAGAATGTGTGCAGGATGTGGAGCCCCTCCAATTGCAAGACATATAATGAGAGCTTTAAAACCAGAAGATCACGCAGTAGTTGCTAATGCAACAGGATGTATGGAGGTTTCTACTTTTATTTATCCTTACACTGCATGGACTGATTCTTTTATACATACTGCTTTTGAATGTGCCGGTGCTACTTTAGCAGGTGCAGAAGCAGCTTATGTTTCTATGAAAAAACAAGGAAAACTTCCACAAGATGGAGATACTAAATTTATTGCATTTGGTGGAGACGGTGGAACTTATGATATTGGACTTCAAAGTTTATCAGGCGCTATGGAACGTGGTCATGATATGGTTTATGTATGTTATGATAATGGCGCTTACATGAATACTGGTATTCAACGTTCTTCTGCAACACCTAAATTTGCAGATACGACAACTTCTCCTGCAGGTAAAGTTATTCCTGGAAAAATGCAATCAAGAAAAGATTTAGCAAAAGTTATGGCAGGACATCATATTCCATATGTTGCTCAATCAATTGGTTATATGAATTTTAAAGATTTATATGAAAAAGCAGAAAAAGCAATTTATACAAAAGGTCCTGCATTCCTAAATGTACTTGCACCTTGTCCTAGAGGCTGGGGATACCCAACTGATGAATTAATGCAAATTAATAAATTAGCAGTTGAAACTTGCTATTGGCCTTTATATGAAGTTGTAGATGGAGTATATCACATTTCTTATAAACCAGCTAAAAAATTACCAGTTGAAGAATTTTTAAGACCTCAAAAAAGATTTAAACATATGTTTAAACCAGGAAATGAATGGATGATTGAAGAATTCCAAAAAGAGGTAGATTCTAGATGGCAAGAATTATTAGATTTAGAAGAAATGACAAACAAAAACAGAGATTAGATTTTTCTAATCTCTTCTTTTTATTTTATATGTGAAATCTTTTTAATCTCTACTTTCTATTACAATTAAAATTCCTTTTTCAAATTGAATATTTGCTGATTCTTCTACTATTTCGTTGCTAATTCCTAAACTTACTCCAATTGGTAAAATAGCATCTTTTAGAGGATATTTAAAACCTGTTAAAGTTAATCCTTCTACATTAGTAGTCATTGGAATTAAAGAAATATATTTTCCATAAGTTTGGTTTTTAGGTATTGTAAGATTATTTTTAGTTAAATAAATTTTATTATAATCATCAATTAAATAACAAGGAATTTTTGCATCTAAGGCTTGTTTTAATATATGTATATTTGCCAAAGCATGATCCATCCTTTTTCCTAAAGCTCCTAATATCACAATTTTAGAGCTTTTTAACTTGATTGCAAGGTTTAAAGCAATGTCTGTATCTGTATTGTCTTTTTCAGAATTAAATTCATGAAAAATAATTTCAGATTTTTTTTGATAAAACTTTAATATTTCTTGGTCAATGGAATCGAAATCCCCTACTACATGATTTGGTACAATTTTTAATTTATATAATGCTTCTAATCCTTTGTCAACTGCAATTATATTTTGATGTTCTTGAATATATTTTTTTAAATTTTCTATATTTATTTCTCCACCTGAAACAATGAGTGTTTCCATTTTAAATTTACGTTAGTTTAAACTAACTACTCCTCCCCTTTTATTTGATTTTTTGCGATTTCTTAGTTGGTATTAAAAATAGAGCTCCTACTATTATTGGTAAATAAAATGTGTATAATCTCCAAAATAAAATAGACATATTAATGGTTCCATATTTGAATATAGATTGGAATAATAAATAAAATCCCCCTTCTGCTCCAAGTCCTGAACCTGGCGTTGGTATAAATGTCATAATTAATAATAAAAATGCTTGTGTAGGTATAATTTGAAAGAAACTTACTCCACTATTTCCAAATGCACGATATACCATATATGTAATAGAATAATATGCAAAACTTTGTATAACAGCTATTATAAACATTTTTAATACCATCTTTTTTTCAGATTTCATATATAAAAATTGTTCTTTAAAATTATCGATACTTTTATCTAGTTTTTCAATTGTTTTTTCTGGGTTTTTAAAAATATGAATTTTTCCTAGTAACTTAATAATTGGCGTAGTAAAAAATGTAATTAATTTCTTTTTTACACCTGCTAAAATAACTATTATAATGGCAAAAATGTTAAGAGAAAATCCTAAAATAGCAATCCATAAATAGTCTTGCATTAAATTAGCAAAAAAAGAAAACTCAAATAATACAACTATTAAGGTCGAAACAACTAAGGCAGTTTGAGTAATTATAAATTTTATTGCCATAGCAGATAATGAATTACTTACTCTTTTTCCTGTTTTTGTTAATTCATATGCTTGCATTGGCTGACCACCTGAAGAAAATGGCGTAATGTTATTAAATAATTGTCCTATCATAGATACTTTAAATGAATTTGTAAATTTTTGATCTTGATACATTTTTTTTAATGGTATATGCAAATTTAATGCTTCACATATCCAATGAATTAATAAACAAATAAGCCCTGCAAATACCCATTTATAGTCTACTTGATTTAATAATTTAATGATATTATCAATTCCATCTACATTTATCATATAAATGAATAAACCAATGAAAATTACGGCAATTAAAATAAAATTAAATATAATTACTTTTTTATTTGCTGGTTTTACTTCTTCTTGTAATTTTTCTATTTCTTGATTGTCTTCTAAGTTTTCTTGCATTTTTGTCTCCTTTTTAGATTTTATGTTTTTATCATTATATACTTTATACACTATATTATACCATAAATCAAGAGATTACTTAATAATAAATTAAAGGCTTTAAATAATTATAAATTTCATAACTTTGTGTGTCGCAACTTACAGAATTTAAATTTTAACGTAAGTTGCTCCAATCGCACTTCGCTTTGCTCCGTTTGGTCGCTTACGCAGTTATAAAATTTATAATTATTAAAGCCTTTTTTAATTATTATGTATTATTTTTTTTAATCTTCACATGGTGCTTCAACTGGGCAAACCCCTGCACAAGTACCACAACCAATGCATGCTGATTGGTCTATTACGAATCTTTCGTCTCCTTGTGAAATGCATCCTACTGGACATTCAGCAGCACATGCTCCACATGAGATACATTTATCTGTAATCTTATATGCCATTTTTTTCACCTCCTAAAACTATATCTTGTTTTTCTAAATTTTCTAATTCTTCTAATTCTTTTTTGTTTTCTATTTCTTCTTTATCTACTTTTTCAGACGTTGCATTTTTTACCACTTTTACATCTTTTGCATCATATCGTTTATAAAAATATCCATCTTGCTCATTATCTTTTATTTTTACTCTAACTCTTTCTTTTAATGTTTCGATGGAATCTACTTCTCCTTCTCCATCAACAGTTTTTACAATTGCTCCTATTCCTGGAAGTCTTTTTAATTTTTCTTCATACACATCATTTTCATATTTTAAGCAACACATTAATCTTCCGCAATTTCCTGATATTTTAGATGGATTAAGTGACATGTTTTGCTCTTTTGCCATTTTAATAGATACAGTTTCAAAATCACTTAAGAATGAACAACAACAAAGTTCTCTACCACAAACTCCATTTCCACCTATTCTTTTTACTTCATCTCTAACTCCTATTTGTCTTAGTTCAATACGAGTTTTGTATATTGCAGCCAAGTCTTTTACTAAGTCTCTAAAATCAATTCTTCCATCTGCTGTAAAATAAAATAATATTTTACTATTATCAAATTTATATTCAACATCTGTTAATGTCATGTCTAATTTGTGCTCTTTTATCTTTTTCTGTGCTAATTCAAATGCTTCTTTTTCTTTTTTTCTACATTCTTCGTATTGTTTATGGTCTTTATAATTTGCAATTCTAACAACTTTTTTTAAAGGTGTTACAATTTTTTCATCTTCCACCCAACGGTTAGGTATCATTACTTCTCCATATTCGTCTCCTTGTGCTGTTTCTACTATAACCTTATCACCTTTTCTTACACGCAGACCTTTTGGATTAAAAAAGTATATTTTACCTAATTTTTTAAATCTAACTCCTATTATATTTTTCAATTTATTTCCTCCCACATATTAAATACCATGTTATCTATACACATATCATAGTTTGCATTTTGATCTAATCTTTTTTTTGTATTTTCCACAATTTCAATACAATTTGTGTATAACGAGTTTTCTTTTGCTTTTTTTAGTAATAATATGTTCATATATTCTAATATTTCATAGATTTCTTCTTTTGATTTATATAATATTTCTGATAATTTTATGATTTCAATAAGATTTTTATTGTTTAAGTTTTCTATAATTTCTATTATTTTATTATATTGATTTTCCTTGTCTTTTAGAAAAATTGCTTTTCCAATACTTCCTTGACACATAGATAAATAATTTTCTGTTATATTGTTCATTTGATAATTTTCTTGCATGTATTTTTTTATTTTTTCTTCTTCGATTGGTCGGAACTTAAGTATCATGCATCTTGATTTTATTGTAGATAAAAATGCATTTTCATTTGTTCCAATTAATATAATTGTCGCAAATTCTGGTGGTTCTTCTAATGTTTTTAATAAACAATTTTGTGCTTCTGTTGTCATTGTTTCTGCATTATCTATAATACATACTTTTTTATCTGATAGGATTGGTTTTTCTTGTATTTTTTTTTGTAACCATCTAATTTGCTCTATTTTTACACTATTTCCGGTCTTGCTCAATATTGATTAAGTCTGGATTGTTTTCTTTTTTTTCGTTTAATATTTGTTTTGCAAGTTCATTTGCTAAAAGCTTTTTTCCTATTCCATTTATACCTAAAAATAAATAACTATGTGATAATGTTTTGTTTTTTATTGAATTTGATAATATTTCTTTTATTTGATCATTTCCAATTATTTTTTCAAACATCCTTTTACCTTAAACTAATCTACCTTTCCCCATTTATTAAGCGGCCATATTCTAATTACGACTGTGCTTTCTATTTTTTCTAATGGAATACACCCAAATTCTCTACAATCTGTACTTTGTGTTCTATTATCTCCCATTGCAAATACACAATTTTCAGGAACAGTAAAATTGTTGAAGCCTGGATTTTTACTTTCTGTTAAAACACCTGCTTGTAAATATGGTTCTTCCAATTCTTCACCATTAATATATACTTTTCCTTCTTTTATTTCAACATAGTCTCCTTGAACAGCAATTACTCTTTTTATATAACTTTTCTTTCCAATTTCTAAGAAGTTATTAACAAACCATCCAAAAGCTGATTTTTTATCATATTTAGCTATTGGATTGTCTAAATCAATTTCATCTTCATTACCTCTATAACCTGTTACATCTGGTGCTTCAAATGTAATAATTTCTCCTTGCTTTGGTAGGGTATGAGTTGTTCTAGTCCATCTGTTTAACCATAGTCTTTCATCTTGTATTAATGTTGGATACATTGACCTCATTTGCACAATTGTAGGTGTGCCTATAAAATAACGAAATAACATTGCAAGTATTAAAGCAATTATAATGCAATATACCCATTCTAATATTTCTTTTGCTTTTTCACTCAATTTAAATCTCTCCTTCTGTATTTTTGCTTTTACTATTATACATTATTTTTTCTGACTTATCAATAAAAAATTTCTTTTTATTGTTTTGTTGGTATTCTAATTACTACTTCTGTACCTTGTCCAACAACACTTTTTATATCAATACTACCGCCATTTTTGTCTAATATTTCTTTTGCAATAGAAAGTCCGAAGTCCTGTTCCTCCCATTTCTCTAGTACGTGCTTTGTCTACTCTATAAAATCTTTCAAAAATTCTATTTAAGTCTTCTTCTGGAATTCCAATTCCATTATCAAATACTTTAATATAGGCATCATTGTAAACAAATCCTACATAAATTTTAATTTCTCCCCCATCTTTTGTATATTTAATACTGTTTGTTAAAATATTTAGTATTACTCTTTCAATATCATATTTGTCAGCATATACTGGTGGTACATCTGCTGTTACAAAGCAATCTACTTTATGATTTTTCTTTTTGATTTCAATTGCTAATTTATCTTGACATTTTTTTACCAAATCTCCTAAATCAAAGGTTTCTTTTTGTATATTTTTATTTTTATTGTCATATCTAGATAATGTTAATAAATCTGTTACTAATTTTGCCATTCTTCTTGCTTCTGTAGCAATTACATTTAAAAATTTTTCTTGTGTTTCTTTATCATATTCTCCTTCTAGCAATGTATCTGCATACCCCATAATAGACGTTATTGGAGTTTTTAACTCATGTGATACGTCTGCTACGAATTCTTTTTGCATATTATCTAATTTTACATGTTCTGTAATGTCTTGTATTACAGCAATAACCCCATCTGGTCTATCTGCTTCATTTCTAAATGGTGCAAAAAACACATTCATAAACTTGTCTTCGACTTGAATTCTTTGTTCAGTTGAAGTCCAGTTTTCTAAATAAATTATTTTTTCCATGTTTATATTTAATTGGAATTTTTTGAAAATATCATCAAATGTATTATCTTCTGGTCCAATGCTTAGAAACTTCTTAGCAGCCGGATTTATTAGAATAATTTGACCTTTCATATTAAATGCAATAATTCCATCTGTCATATGAAGCAAGATCGTTTCAATTTGATTTTTTTGAGTTGATACTTCACTTAATTTTTCTTTTAATTCTGTAGTCATAAGTCCTAATACATTTTCTAGGTCTTTTGTTTCATTCTTTTTACTTTTTGAAACTTTATTTGTTATTTTATCTTCTCCTGTAATCTTTTCAGCACTTTTTATTAATTTATTAATAGGATAAATAATAAATTGAGATAAAAATACCGCAACTAAAATTCCAACAAGAGTATATGAAACTCCTGCAATTACTAATACTAAAATTGTCTTTTCTTGCAGGCTTTGTAAGCTTAAGGCTTGTCCTTCTTGCAATTGTAGGTTTAAATCATGTAGTGAAATAAGAAAAAAAGCTCCTATACCACTAATTATGATTATACCTACTAAAAACAACACTAATATAATTTTGTTAAATTGTATCTTTTTTAGCATCTTATATTACCCCTATTTTACTAATTTTTTTATCTCTTGATAAATTTTGTTTTCTGCATCTTGTGCAGAAATTTTTAAAGCATTTTCTCCCATCTTTTTCATTTTTGATGGATTTAAGATAATTTCTTCTATTGTTTTGTTCAATTTTTCTCCTGTTAACTCATCATTTAATATTATTTTTGCTGCTCCTATATCTTCTAAAACTTTTGCATTATGATATTGATGATTATGGCTTACGTTTGGAAGAGGAATCAAAATTGATGGCTTTCCTAAGTTTGCAATTTCAGTTACTGTCATTGCACCAGCTCTTCCAATAGAAATATTTACTATATTTAGAACTTCTTCCATATTATAAATATATGGTTCTATTTTCATGTCACTAATATTATTAATATTAATTTGATAGTTTTCTAACTTTTCTTTTATTATATCAAATTGTTTTGGACCCGTCGCCCAAATCATTTGATATTTTCTATTTTTCTTATTTTTTATTATTTCAATAATCGCTTCATTAATTTTTTGAGCCCCTTGACTTCCTCCTGATACTAAAACAATTGGCTTTAATTCATTTAGTCCTAAGCGTTTTATAATTTCGCTTTTTTCTTGCATCCTATATTCTTTTTTCTTTATTTTTACAGGTGTTCCTGTATAAACTATATTTTTTGCTTTTTTTATTTTATTTTTAGTATCTTCAAAGGATACTAAAATTGTATCTGTTTTTTTAGCAAGCATTTTAACCGCCAATCCAGGAAAACTATTGCTTTCATGAAGTACAGTTGGAATCTTCAACTTACTTGCTGCTGTAATTACTGCCCCACATATATAACCACCTGTACCAATTACAATATCTGGTTTAAATTCTTTAACTATTTTTTCTGCTTCTTTATATCCTTTTAAAGTTAAATACATTTTTTTAATTGTATCAAAAGAAATTTTTTTACTTAACCCATAGGCATTTATAGTTCTTAATTCATATCCAGCACGTGGTACTAAATCGTTTTCCAACCCCCTTGTAGTACCAATAAAGATAATTTTAGAATCTTTTTGTTCATTCTTTATTTTATTTGCAATGGCAATTCCTGGATTAATATGACCAGCTGTACCAGCTGCAGCTATAATTACTCTCATCTTTTTACCTCCTAGGTGTTTTTTGGGACGGGGTCAAAAATCACCCTATTAATTTTGGGTGTTTTTTGACCCCGTCCCAAAAAACACCTAAGTTTTCGCTCCTGCTCTGGATATATTGAGTAGTATTCCCATCTCACATAATAGTATAAATAATGCTGTTCCTCCGATAGCTAAAAAACGGTAATGGCATTCCCGTTGCTGGCATAGAGGAAGTTACAACTGCTACATTTATTATTACTTGAATTGCAACTAATGCTGTTATTCCCACAGCAAGTAAGCTTCCAAACATATCTGGTGCTTTTATTGCAATAAGTATTCCTCTCCATATAAATATTGCAAATAGTATTAATACTATGACACATCCAATAAACCCTAACTCTTCTCCTAATATTGAGAAAATAAAGTCATTGTGTGGCTCTGGTATGTATAAGAATTTTTGCTTACTTTCTCCTAGTCCTGCTCCAAATAGTCCTCCGTGAACCAATCGCATACAAGCTTTGTATAACTTGCCATCCTTCATTTAGCTTATCTTTCCATGGATCTAAAAATGTTACTACTCTTTGTAAACGATATGGTTCTAAAATAACTAAACCAATAATTCCTGGAATTCCGTATTACAGCACCTGTTACTAGAAAATGCCAAAATTTGCAACCTGCTACTATCATCATAATTGAACAAATACCAATGATGACAATTGAACTACTAAAATGTGGTTCTAATAATAAAAGTAAAATGATTGGCGCTAATGCAATCATATGAAAAATAAATCCTTTACCATATTTTCCTAAGAAATCTCTATTTTTTGTTAAGATACCTGCATAAAAAATAATCATTAATAGTTTAACAATTTCAGATGGTTGAAAAGATAAAGTTTCTGTAATATAAATCCATCTTTTTGCACCATTAACTTCTTTTCCTGCTATTAATACAATTAATAATAAAATAAAAGCAATTATCCATGCATGTTTAAAGAATTTTTGATAAAATCTATAATCAACTTTAGAAATAAATAGCATAGCTATAATTCCTGCTACAGCAAAAAAACATTGCTTTGAAAAATAAGAATAACTATCTCCGGCTTTCTGCTAGAGCTGATGGAGAACTCGCTGATAATACCATAACTAAACCGATTGCAAGTAAAAGAAAAATAGTAATAATTAATGTAAAATCAATCGGATTATTTAAAAAACGTGAAAAACTTTTTTGTTTTTTATTTCTCGCCATTTTTTATCTTCCTTTCTTCCTTAAATAACCTTTAATCCTAAAATACATAAAGCTAAAGTAATTAAACTAAATACAATTACTACTTTATTCTCTTTCCAACCAGATAATTCAAAATGATGATGCAAAGGTGCCATTTTGAAAAATCTTTTTCCTGTTTTTTTGTAATAAACTACTTGCATGATAACAGAAATTGTTTCTAATACTGGAATAAATGCAATTATAACTAACAATAGTGGCATTTTTAAATATAAAGCCATTGCTGAAATAACACCACCTAAAAATAATGATCCTGTATCACCCATAAATATTTTTGCTGGATGCAAATTAAACATTAAAAATCCTAAAACTACACCAACTACGGCGCTTCCAAATATTATAATTTCTTGCATTCCTGCTATGATTCCAATAATTGTTAAACATGTAATAATAATAGCAGATATGCTAGAAGAAAGACCATCTATTCCATCTGTTAAGTTAATGCTATTTGTTGCTCCTAAAATTACAAAAATTGAAAATGGAATATATACGTATATTGGTAATTCTAAATATGTTTTTAGAATAGGAATATAAGTTTCAGTACCTATGTGTAATCCATAAATTAAATAAATTACATAAAAAACAGATATAATCAATAGTCCAAGCATTTTATAACTTGGTTTTAATCCTTTTGTATTTTTAAAAAACAATTTTGTAGAATCATCTATAAGTCCTATTACACCAAATCCTATTGTTAATATAAGCATTGGAATTAGTCTGTTTGCTGTTTCGTTTTGTGCTTTACTGCTTAAAAATATATAAATTCCTGTTATCATGATAATTACAGCAATTATCATGATAATTCCTCCCATTGTTGGAGTTCCTTGTTTTTTTAAATGCGATTGAGGTCCATCATCTCTTTCTATTTGTCCTACCTTTAGTTTTTTCAATATTGGTATAATTATAAAACTTAATATAACAGTTGTTATAAATGCTATAATTAACACACTGATTTCTGTTTTCATTATATCAAACCTTTCTTATGCTTTCGTGATATATCTTTTTTATGGCAATTCATCCATAATTTCTTTTATAATTACTCTTTCATCATATGGATACTTTGTACCTTTAATATCTTGATAAGTTTCATGTCCCTTTCCTGCAATGACAATAATATCTCTTTTTGTAGCCATTTTAATTGCTTCCCTAATTGCATCTGTTCTATTTACAATTACAGTATATTTTCCTTTTGTTTTTTTCATTCCTTCTTCAATTTGTTTTGTTATTTCTTCTGGTTCTTCTGTCCTTGGGTTATCTGATGTAATAAATGTATAATCTGCAATTGTTCCTGATATTTCTCCCATTATTGGTCTTTTTGTTTTATCTCTATCTCCTCCACAACCAAATACACAAATTAATTTTCCTTTTGTGTATGATTTTACTGCTCTTAGTATTCTTTCTAAACTTTCTGGTGAATGTGCATAATCTATCATAATTGGTAGTTCTTTTTTGTTATCTACCATTTCTGATCTTCCTGGAACTCTTACTTCTAATAATGCTTCTTTTACAGTTTCTGCATCTATTCCTAATTTTTGTGCTACACAAATAGCTGCTAAACAATTATATACACTAAATCTTCCTGGTATGTATACTTTTACTCTTTCATTTCTATCTGTTATTTTTACTTTAAAATCAGCATATGAGTTTGTAATTGTAATGTCTTTTGCTAGCAAGTTTGCAAAATTATCAATTCCATAGGTAGTTATATTACTTTCTGGAAATAAACTAGGTATTTTTGCAGCATGCAAATCATCTGCATTTACAATTCCTGTTTTGCACATTTCAAACAATTTTAGTTTTGAATTAAAATAATCTTCCATATTTGGATGTTCTTTTTCACTTATGTGATCTTGTGAAAAATTAGTAAATAATACTATGTCAAAATTACATCCATCAACTCTGTGTAGTTTTAAGCTTTGTGAAGATACTTCCATAATAACAACTTCTACACCTGCTTCTACCATTTTTGCAAATTGTCTTTGTAACTCTAAGCTTTCAGGTGTTGTCATACTGCTGTCTTTTAATTTTTCTTCTCCTATATAAGTTGCAATTGTTCCAATTAATCCTACTTTTTTTCCTGCTTTTTCTAAAATTTTCTTTATCATAAAAGTTGTTGTTGTTTTTCCTTTTGTCCCTGTTACTCCAATTAATTTAAATTTTCTTGATGGATTTCCATAAAAATTTGAAGAACAAATGGCCATTGCTACTCTTGTATCTTTTGCCATAATAATTGTAATATTATCTGGTATATTAAGTGCTTTTAAGTCACATCCTTCTTCTACCATAACAGCTGTTGCACCATTTTCAATTGCTTTTCCTATAAATTGATGCCCATCTATTTTAAAACCTTTGATTGCTATAAATAAATAATCTTTTTTTACCTCTTCAGAGTTGTTTTCAATTTCTTTTATTTCTATTTCTAAATCGCCTTTTACTTTTAGTCCTTCCAACCCTACTAGCATCTCTTTTAATCTCATTTTTATCCATCCCTTCAATTTAATAAATATGTAACTAATATTTTCTACATTATATAACTAAATTAATATTTTGTATAGATTTTTTCAAAAAAAACTCCTAATATATATTATTAGAAGTTTTATTTTTTATTCAATTATTTTAGGCTCATTTCACAATATTTACAACGGTAAACTTGTTTTTCTTTATCTGTTAAAATAAATACTTGGTCTAAATCTTTTTCAATAGAGGTAATACATCTTGGATTTTGACATTTTGCAACATTTACTATTTTTTCTGGTAATTCTATCTTATATTTTTTTATTAATTTATCATTTTTTACTACATTTATTGTTGCATTTGGTTCAATAAATCCAATTTTATCTATATCAATATCTATGTCTTTATCAATTTTAATAATATCTTTTTTTCCCATTTTCTTACTTTTTGCATTTGTTATAATTGCAACAGAACAGTCTAAGCTTTTTAAGTTTAATGCTTCATATATTTC
>CANRFX010000028.1 GCA_947629995.1 uncultured Clostridia bacterium
AATAAAAATAAAATAAAAGGTGTTTTTTGACCCCGTCCCAAAAAACACCTAAGGAGTCTGAGTATGAAAATTATCAAGAAAAATCAAATTATTGTATATGTAATTGTCTTAATTTTAATGGTAGCAGGATATTTAAATTATTCGAGCTATACTCAAAATCAAATATCTCTTGAGACTTCAATGCAAACTGAGTCAAAAGATGATACACAATTGGCAGATATAGGTGATGCAACTTTAGTAAATAGTGATGATATTGTGGAAGAAAATACTACGGATTTAAATTTACAAGAAAAAAATGAAACAAATGATACACAAGAAACACAAGACACACAAGAAACGATGTCAAATGCACAGGTTGATTATTTTATACAATCGAAATTAGAAAGGGATACAATGTATTCACAAATGCTTGAAACATACGAAAACGTCTTAAATAGTGAACATTCATTAGAAACACAAAGGCAGTCTGCAACACAAGAGATAGAAAAAATAAACAAAACTAAAAATGCTATTATGATATGTGAAAATTTGATTAAAACGAAGGGATTTGAAAATAGCATTATATTTGTAAATGAAGAAAGTGTTAATGTAATTGTTAGAGCAGATGAGTTAAAACAAGAAGAAATTGCACAAATTCAAAATATTGTATCAAGGGAAATACAAAGTAATATTGAAAATATACATATTACAAATAAATAAAAAAGGGCAAAAAAATAAGCCCTTATTATTTTTAGGCAGTACGCGTCATTTTTCTAATATATTTTCCTATTTCCTCATTAGTCAAATCTAATTCAATAATTAAGTTTTTAAGAACATCTCTCCTTGGTAGGTCTTCTTCATTATCAATTCGTACGTATTGTCTCAAACTGATTCCAAGCAGTTGTGACATTTTTTCTTGTGTGTATTTTTTTGCTTTTCTTTTTTCTTTTATCATAAAATCACCTTAATTATTCATTAAAATAATTATTACATAAATTTTTCAAGAATTGTATCGACATTTAATGTCACAAAAGCAATTCATACATATGATTAGATTGAATTTATAATAACTTTTAAAAAATTCTTCAAAAGTGTTGTAAAAAATTTAATTATTGATATAATAAAAGAAAAAAGCACAAAACTTTGAGGAGGATTTTTATAATGTTAAAAAAAGTTGGAATATTAGCAAATGGTGGAGATGTATCAGGTTTTAACGCAGTTATTAGGGCAATTGTAAAAACAGCCGAAAATCATGGAATAGAATGTTATGGCATTATTGATGGATATAATGGCTTATTAAAAAAAGATTACCAATTGCTATCTACAGCAGCAAATGGAGAAGCAATTGGAATTTTACCAATGGGAGGATCAATTATTGGTTCATCTACAAATGCAAATTTATTTAATTATAAAATTATAAATGAAGATGGTTCAGTAGAATATAAAGACATGTCAGATGAAGCAATTAAAAATATAAATGAATTTGGGTTTGATTGTATTTTTGCATTAGGTGGAGATGGAACACAAAAATCAGCAAGAGACTTTTCAACAAAAGGTGTAAATATAATAGGAGTTCCAAAAACGATTGATAATGATGTTGCTTGTACTGAGATTACTTTTGGATATAATACAGCTGTATCAGTTGCAATGGAAGCAATTGATAGATTACACACAACTGGAGCAACACATCATAGGATTATGGTTTTAGAAGTTATGGGAAGATATGCAGGATGGATTGCATTAGAAGCAGCAGTAGCAGGTGGAGGAGATGTTGCATTAATTCCAGAAATACCTTATGATATTAATAGAGTAGCAGAAAAAATTGAAAATAGGAAAAAAAGAGGAAAAAACTTTAGTATTGTGGTAGTAGCTGAAGGTGCTAAACCAAAAGGTGGAGAAATAACAATACTTGGAACAAGAAATAATGGCTCAGGAGTTGATAATACCAAATTAGGTGGAATTGGAGAAATTGTTGCAAAACAATTAGAAGAATTAACTGGTTTAGAAGCAAGAAATACAACTTTAGGTTATATGCAAAGAGGTGGAACACCTACAGCATTTGACAGAGTACTTTCTACAAAATATGGAACAAAGGCAATGGAACTTGCTTTAGAAGGAAAATTTGGCACATTAGCAGTAATAAAAAATGGAAAATTAGATAGTGTATCATTAGAAGAAGTAGTAGGTAAAAACACAAAAATTGGTGCTGTATCTGGAAATACAGAAGAAAGTAATTTGCGAAAAGTATCAATGGATGACGATTTAATAAAAACAGCACGAAATATAGGTATAAATTTAGGTGATTAGTTAATAATTATATAAAAAAACAAAGGAGGAGAAAAAAATGAGTACAAAATTCGTACTAAATGAGACATCATATTTTGGCAAAGGGGCAAGAGAAGAACTTGCAAATGAAATTAAAAAGAGAGGATTTACAAAAGTATTTTTAGTAAGTGATGATGCTTTGGTGGAAGCTGGAGTAACAGCAAAAGTAGAGCAAATATTAGAAGAAGCAAAAATAAAATACAAATTGTATTCAAAAATAAAACCAAATCCAACTATTAAAAATGTAACAGATGGAGTAAAAGCTTGCAAGCTTGCAAAAGCAGATGTCATTGTTGCAGTTGGTGGGGGTTCTAGTATTGATACAGCAAAAGGAATTTCTATTGTTATGACAAATCCAGATAGAGCAGATGTAAAATCATTAAATGGTCTATCAAATACAATAAATAAAGCAATGCCAGTAATTGCGCTTCCAACTACAGCTGGAACAGCGGCAGAAGTAACCATCAATTATGTTATAACTGATGAAGATGCAAAAATAAAAATGGTATGTGTAGATCCAAATGATATACCAATTTTATCAATAATAGATTCCGAATTAATGGAATCTATGCCAAAGAGTTTAGCAGCAGCAACAGGAATGGATGCTTTAACACATGCAGTAGAAGGATATATTACAAAAGCTCACAACGAAATGTCAGATATGTTTCATATGAAGGCAATTCAAATGATATTCAAATATTTACCATCAGCTGTTAATGAAAAAAATGAAGAGGCAATTGAAAAAATGGGGATGGCACAATATATAGCAGGAATGGGATTTTCCAATGTAGGACTTGGAATTGTACATTCAATGGCTCATCAATTAGGAGCAGTATATGACACACCACATGGAATTGCAAATGCAATGTTATTGCCAACTGTTATGAGATTTAATGGTGAAGACCCTGCAACAGTGCAAAGATTTAGAGAAATATTAGTAAATATTGGAAGACCAGATGCAGAGCATTTAAATGATCAAGATGTTATAAATACATTTGTATGGATGATATCAGAATTAAGTAAAACAGTTGGAATAAACCAAACAATTAAAGATTATGGAGCAAAAGAAGAAGATTTTGAAATGTTAGCAGATAAAGCAATGCAAGACCCTTGTAAGCCAGGAAATCCAAGAGAAGTGTCTAAAGAAGACTTTATTGAATTATATAGGAGAGCAATGTAACAAAAAATATAAAAAAACTTGCAATTTTAAGAAAAATATGTAATAATGTTATCTATAATAATAAAAACGTAAAAAAGAGGAGTACATTTATAGCTTACTTTTAGAGAGAAGAAGTCATAGGCTGCAAGCTTCTTTATGTTAAGATAAATGGAAGGTAGCTTTTTAGTTGATATATTAAATATCCGTATAAGCAGCGTTAATAGCTAATTGAGATATAATTTCGAAAAAGAAATTATAATTAAGGTGGTACCGTGAGAAATAAAGCTCGCCCTTAAAATATGGGCGAGTTTTTGTGTTTTTGATATTTAGAGGAGGAATAAGAAGTGAATAACGATTTTAAAAAAAATATTAAAGTAAAAAATCAAGAAGACAAGATGTATAGCCTTATTATTAAATTTTATCAAAGTGAAGATGAATTAACAGAAGAAGAAAAAAAAGAGTATTTATCAATAGATGGAAGCAAAATTCGTAATAATATTATATATACATTATGGTACATGGCAAAAGAATTTATAGAGAAAGGAAAAGTAGATGAAGAAATATTTAAACAAGTAGCAGAAGCAAAAAAGAAAAAAGTTGTAGTAGAACGAATTCCAGAAAAATGGCAAAGAAATCCAACTGAATGGGATGAAGAAGAAAAGAAAATAGAAGGGAGATAAATAGTATGTTAGATAAGAAATATAATGCAGAGGAAAAAGAAAAAAAATGGCTTGATTATTGGAAGGACAATAAGATTTATGAATTTAAAAGAAATGAAAAAAAAATATATTCAATAGATACTCCACCACCAACAGTTAATGGTAAAATTCATATAGGACATATATTCTCATATACTCAAACTGAAATGTTAGCAAGATATAAAAGATTAAGAGGATATAATATCTTTTATCCATTTGGATTTGATGATAATGGTTTGCCTAGTGAAAGATTGGTAGAAAAAGAACAGGGAAAAAGAGCTCACGAGATAGGTAGAGAGGAATTTTCAAAATTATGTTATGAAACTACTAATAAATATGAAGCAAACTTCCAAGAATTATTTAGTAAAATGGGTGTAAGTACAGATTGGGATATTCACTATAAAACAGTTAGTCCATCTACGATAAAAATAAGTCAAACATCATTTTTAGATTTAAAAGATAAAGGACATTGTTATCATAAAGAAAGTCCTGCTTTGTGGTGTAATGAATGTTTAACATCAATAGCACAAGCAGAATTAGAAACAAAAACAATAAAAACTACTTTCAACTATGTTAATTTTAAAACAGTTGAAGATAACGAAGAATTTACTATTGCTACAACAAGACCAGAATTGTTGCCAGCTATTGTTTGTGTATTTGTTAATCCAGAAGATGAAAAGCATAAGCACCTAATTGGAAAGACAGCTCATATTCCAGTAATTGATGTAGAAGTTCCAATAATGGCAGATGAAAAAGTTGCAATAGATAAAGGTACAGGAGTTGTTATGTGCTGTACTTTTGGAGATCAGACTGATATTGAATGGTGGAAGAAATATAATTTACCATTGAAATATATATTCACAGATAATGGAAGAATTATTGATTCTGTTCCAAATTATGGTGGCTTAAAGATAAAAGAAGCAAGAAAACAAATAATTGAAGATTTACAAGCTGGAGGATATATAGTAAAAATAGAAGAATTAGAGCACGAAGTTCAAACACACGAAAGATGTGGAAAAGAAGTTGAATATGCAGTAATGAAACAATGGTTTATAGATATAATGAATCACAAAGAAGATTTCATAAAAATTGGAAATGAAATTAAATGGCATCCAGAATATATGCACTCAAGATATGATGAATGGGTTAATAATGTTGCTTGGGATTGGTGTATTTCAAGACAAAGATATTTTGGAGTTCCATTTCCAGTTTGGTATTGTAAAGATTGTGGTGAGCCTGTATTTGCAAGAAAAGAAGATTTACCAGTTAATCCTTTAGTTGATTCGCCAAAAATTGAAAAATGCCCTAAATGTAATTGTAAAGAGTTTGTAGCAGAGACAGACGTAATGGATACTTGGGCAACTTCTTCTGTAACACCTCTTATCAATATGAGATATGGCGAAAAAGAAAATTTTGAAGATATTTTAAAACCTATGAGTTTAAGAACAAATGCAAGTGAAATTATTAGAACTTGGGATTTTTATACAATAGTTAAGAGTTTTTATCATTTCGGACAAAGACCTTGGGATAATGTAATGATTTCTGGATTTGTTATGGCAAATAAAGGTGAGAAAATTAGTAAAAGTAAAGGAAATAGCAAACACGAACCAATGGATTTGATAAAACAATATTCTGCTGATGTAATCAGATATTGGGCAGGAACTGGAAGATTAGGAACAGATATTGTATTTAGTGAAGAAACATTACTTCGTGGAAAAAAATTAGTAAATAAAATTTGGAATGTTTCAAAATTTATTGAAATGCATTTGTCAGATTATGAGGATAAAGACTTTGACAACTTTGAATATATTGATAAATGGATATTAGGTCGTTTTCAAGAAATGGAGAAACAATTTATTGACTATTTAGAAGAATATGAAGTAGGATTAGCTTTGAATATATTAGAAAAATTCTTCTGGGAATTTTGCGATAATTACATAGAGATAGTAAAACATAGGTTATACAGACCAGAAGAATTTGGAGATATACCAAGATATAGTGGTCAAAAAACAGTATATATATTGTTGTATAAATTGTTACAGGACTTTAGCATATTCTTCCCATTTATAACAGAAGAAATATTCCAAGAGTTGTATCATAATAATAATTCTATTCATACTACAGAAATAAAACCTTTAGAATATAATTTCAATAAAGAGATTGAATTAGGAGATAAAATAATAGAAATTATAAGCCAAGCTAGAGGAGCAAAAACAAATAATAATGTATCTTTAAAAACACCTATAAAGAACTTATCAATAGGAGTAAGCCAAAATTTGAAAGATGCTATTGATAAATCAATAAAAGACTTTAAAGCAACCCTATTTATTGAAAATTTAGAAATAAAGTTAATAGATAAAAATTATGAAGTATATGATATAGAATTAAATTTAGAAGAAAACAAATAAATTATTAAATTGTCAAAAGGTTGTCAAAGGGGACGGAGCCTTTTGACAATTTTTTATTGTCAAAAAGCTCCGTCCCCTTTGACAACTCTTTGACAATGTTTTTGTGAAATATAAATCAAATTAAAAAATAAAAAAATGTCGAAAACTTCTTACAAATCGACAAAACTTCTTTATTTTTGCTCTTGGAAAATCTTGGAAAACATATTATAATTTAAAAAGAAAAACGAAAGGAGGCAAAAATATGGAATCAAAATTTTATGAAAAGGACAAGCTTCTAGTTTTTAAAATTACAGATGAAATTGATGATTACAGTGTACAAAAGATAAGGAGGAGAGCAGATTATGAAATGGAAAGATATATGCCTAAAAAAGTTATATTTGATTTTAATAGTGTTACTTTCATGGACAGTGCAGGAATAGGAATGGTAATTGGAAGATACAAATTTGCCAATATAATAGGTGCAAAATTTGGAGTAGCAAATTTAACACAAAGTGTAAAAAAGATATTTGAAATGAGTGGAATTTTAAAACTAATTCCAGATTCAACAGAAGAAATGCAAGTATCATAAGAAAGGAGAAATGTTAAGATGAATGATAACTTTGAAAATGAAATGAAATTAGAATTTATTAGCAAAGCAACTAATGAAGCTTTTGCAAGAATAACAGTTGCAGCTTTTGTATCACAATTAGACTTAAACATAGAAGAACTTGCAGACATTAAAACAGCTGTATCAGAAGCAGTAACTAATTGCATTATTCATGGATATGAAAACAAACAAGGAATAGTAAAAATTGTAGGTAAAATAAAACAAAATGAAATAATATTAGAAATTTCAGATACAGGAAAGGGAATTGAAAATATTGATATGGCAAAAGAGCCATTATATACAACAAAACCAAACTTAGAAAGGTCAGGAATGGGCTTTACAATTATGGAAAGCTTTATGGATAACGTAAAAGTAGAATCTATTGTAGATTTAGGCACAAAAGTAACCATGACCAAAAAAATAAAACCTAAAATAGAAGAAGAAAAACAAGAATTTCAATTAATTACAGAAGATTAAAAAAAGAAGTAGGGGTTAATATGTACAATAATGATTTAGAAGCAATAAAAAACGCCCAAGCACGGAAATAATTTTGAATTAGAAAAATTAATAGAAAGAAATAATGGATTAATATGGAGCATTGTAAAAAGATTTCAAGGAAGAGGATATGAAATAGAAGATTTATATCAAATTGCGTGTATGGGATTTATTAAAGCAATTAAACGTTTTGATTTAAGTTTTGATGTAAAATTATCAACTTATGCTGTACCATATATGATTGGAGAAATAAAAAGATATATCAGAGATGATGGACCTGTTAAAGTTAGTAGAAGTATAAAAGAATTAGCAATTAAAATAAAAGAATTGCAAAAAGAATATTTTTATAAAAAAGGAAAAGAAATAACTATTAATCAAATAGCAAAAGAATTAAAAACTTCAAAAGAAGATATTGTTTTAGCATTAGAATCTATGAATAATGTAGAATCAATCGAGTCAAATAGTTATACAAACCAAAAAGATGGAAATACTATTAGTTTATTAGAAACTTTAAGTGATAACAAAAATGAAGAAGAAGTAATAACTAATAAATTAACTATTAAGGAATTAATAGATAATTTAGAAGTAAGAGATAGAGAAATTATTTTATTAAGATTTTATAAAGAAAAAACGCAATCAGAAGTAGCAAAAATTTTAGGAATTACACAAGTACAAGTTTCGAGAATAGAACGAAGAATTTTAGAAACAATGAAAAAGAAACTAGTAGAAATCTAGCAAAAGGAGGACATGTAATCAATGAAAAAATTTTTGTTATATTTTTTTGCTTTTATATTTATTTGTTTTCTATTACCAGCGATTCTAACTAAAACAGAAATTACTGTTAATTCAGAAACTTCTGAAAATGAAGAAACAAGTCTAGAAAAAAATGAAGACTCTAATGAAGAAACATCAAAAAAATATGATTATAAAAAATATGGTACTATAAATTTATTACATAAAGAAACAGGAGAAGTAGAAAATGTTGAATTAGATACATATTTATACAATGTTGTATCAGCAGAAATGCCAGCAGATTATGATTTAGAAGCATTAAAAGCACAAGCAGTAGTTGCAAGAACGTATACTATTTATAAAGTAAATAACAAAAAGCATGAAAATGCAGATATATGTGATGATTCTAATTGCTGTCAAGCATGGATTTCAAAAGAAAAACGATTAGAAAGATGGGAAGAAAGTGAAAGAGAAAGCAATTGGGCAAAAATAGAAAAATGCGTAAATGAAACGAACCGGGAAGATTATTACATATCAAAATCAACCAATTAATGCATTTTTCCATTCTAACAGTGGAGGGAAAACTGAAATCCCTGTAAATGTTTGGGGAGGGAGCGGATATCCTTATTTACAAGTAGTAGAAACTGCAGGAGAAGAAGGATATTCACAATATCTTTCAGAAGTAGAACTTTCAAATGATGAATTGATTAATAAATTAAAAACAAAATATCAAGATATTCAAATTGATTTTGCAAATGAAGAAGATATAAAAATATTAGAATACACAGACAGTAGCAGAGTGAAAACAGTAAAATTCGGAAATCATAATATTTCAGGAGTAGAAGCAAGGACAATTTTTAATTTAAAATCTACAAATTTTGAAATAACAAAACAAGATGGAAAGATTAAATTTACAGTAAAAGGATATGGACATGGAGTTGGTATGAGCCAAACAGGAGCAGATAGTCTTGCAAAACAAGGTAAAAATTTTGAAGAGATTATTCATCATTTTTATTCTAATGTAGAAATAAAAGAAATTAATTCAATTTAAAATAATGTATAATCTTTTCAAAATAGGAAATAATTTTATTAATAAAATTATTTAAGGAGGATTATATGAGAAGACAAAATAGAAAAGCAAATGTGCAAGACAAAACTTTAACAGACAAAATTATTTTATATGCAGGAATTGGAGTTGCCATTTTAGCTGTTATTGTAATTAGTTTATTGATATACAGTAAGAGTTTAAGTGATGATGTTAAAAATAGCACAATGAGTTTAGAAAAAATGGCAAATATTGCAAATAACACTCAAAATACACAAGATACCGAAAGTGCTAGTACAGAAATTGGAAAATCAGTAGAAGAAGCAGAAAACGACCTAAATACTACTAATTCAACTAATAGTATAAATACAACTACACAAACAAATACTACAAATCAAGCTACAAAAAGTAATACAATAAGTAAAGCAAATACAAATAAACAAGCAACAAACAATTCAACTAATTCAACTAAAGAAAATAATGTGGCAAACCAAACAACTCAAAATACAACTAAAGAAACCAAGAAGGAATTAAATTTTGCAAAACCTGTAGAAGGAGATATAGTAAGGGAATATGCAAAAGATAATTTAATATATTCAAATACATTGGAGGAATGGACAACACATTTAGGAATAGATATTAAAGCAGAAAAAACAACTGTAGTAAATTCTGCAGAAGCAGGAACTATTAAATCAATTAAAAATGATCCAAGATATGGATTAACAATTGTAATTGAACATGAAGATGGATTCCAAACGATTTATTCGAATTTATTAACTTCTGAATTTGTAGTAGAAGGTGAAAAAGTAGAAAAAGGACAAGCAATTGGTACAGTTGGAAATACAGGTGTATTTGAAATAGCAGATGAACCACACTTGCATTTTGAAATATTAAAAGATTCTTTACAGGTAGATCCAAGTATTTATATAAAATAAGATACTAATGTTGGGGTATGAAAGTATTTTCTGACCCAACTTTTTTTTTGATAATTTTTTATGTTTCAGCTTAGTACATTTAAAATATAACAAAATATAAAAATAAATATTTTTAGAACTATTACAAAAATATTACAAAGCTATTACGATTCAGTTACAAATAGAAAATAGTATTTACAATAAAAAACATCTGTGCTAAAATGTGAATGTAAATAAGTATAACAAACATAACATAATTGATTGGAAAAATTTACAAAACTAAACTAAAAACAAAAGAAAGGGGTAAAAAATGAGCAAAACCAAAATCAAACAAAAGAAAATTTTGAAAGGAAACAAAGGTATTACATTAATTGCACTTGTTATAACAATTATTGTATTATTGATACTAGCTGCAATATCAATAGCAACATTAACAGGAGATAATGGAATATTGACAAAATCAGGAGAAGCAAAAGAGACAACGCAAAGAGCAGCTACTGAAGAAAAAGTAGCAGTAGAAGTTGCTGCAAGTTTTGATGATAATGGAAAATTTAACAGAGAAACATTTAAAAAAAGGATAGAAGCAATAGGAGGAATAGTAGTATCAGATGATGGAGATGAAATAATAGTAGAAGTAGATGGATATGAAGTAACAGTAAAAGCAAGTACAGGAGAAATACAAAAAGTGGAAAAAGCAGAAGGATTAAGACCAGCAATAGAAACAAATAAATCTTATGACTCAAACTCTAAAAAAGTTACATTAACAGTAGAGGTAACAAATGAAGTAGACACAGTAGATGAAATAACAATAACAAATAGAGAAACAGGAGAAACTAAAGATATACCAGTAAATGGAAAAAGTGGACAAATAGAATTAGATACAAATGGAAATTATACAGTAGAAGTAAAAGTAACAACAGATGGAGTAACACGTACAGGAAATAAAAATATAGAAGTAAATGAAATTGAGATAGAATTTTCATCAGGATACGGAAGAATAGAAGTAATATGGATAGATAAAAGTAATAAACCAATTGAAGAGCCATTGAAACCTGTATTGAATGGAATGACACCAGTATATTGGGATGCAGAAGGAGAGCATGAAACAACAGAAGGAGATAGTAACTGGTATGAATATAAAAAGGGAACATGGACAGAAGATAATAAAAAAAGTTATTGGGCAAATGCAAAAAATATAACTAAAGATGATAATGGTAATGATGTAGAAAGTTATTTTGTATGGATTCCAAGATATGCATATAGAATAATATATTACAAAGAAGAAGAATGCAAAACAGTAACAGGATATTGTGATGGAAGGGGAATTGTAGATGTAAAAGGAAACTTGATATTAGATAGCTCAGAAAAAAAATTAACATTAGACGAAGGGATAAAAACAATAGAAAAAAATGGAATATCATATATAGTTCATCCAGCATTTATGGATAATAAAGCGAATAATTTTGAAAATGGAGGTTGGAGAGAAGATTTATCAGGATTGTGGATAGGAAAATACGAAACAAGTAGGAGTGATGCAACAGATACAGATATAGGAAGTAAAGGAACAATGAAAGTAAAACCAAATGTAAAAAGTGCTCAAAGAATTTCTGTAGGGGGCTGTTATGAGTATTCAAGAAAATATGATGAAAAAAAAGGTAGCCATCTAACAAAAAATAGTGAATGGGGAGCAGTAGCATATTTAACACATAGTCAATATGGAAGAAATGGATATGAAATAAGTGTAAATCAATGTAGTGGTATAACAGGAACAGGAAGAGGAATAGGAGAAAATAAAATATATAATTCAGGATATGCATGGGATGAAATAACAGATGAACAAAAATATAATGGAAAAATAGGACAAGATTCAAGTACAACAGGAAATATATATGGAATATATGATTTAAGTGGAGGTATTTCTGAGTATGTGGCAGAATTTGATAGAAGTGGACAAGAAAATTATTTAAAATCTCGTGGAGGTAACCTTACGACCCAAAATGGAGAAATAATAAAGACAAGTAATGAATGGGTTACTGTAGTAAATGGAAGAGGACAAATTAATAAAATAGGTTGTGCGTTATCTAAAGAAGTAGGAGGGCGAACATCTGACCGGATATGTTACGGGGATTTGGTTTGGAGATTATGATGATGATGCTGTTTCTCAGGAGTGCTGGTTTATGTCACGTGGGAGCGAGTTCACGAACTATGCTGCTGCGGGAGTGTTTGCTTGGGATTCAGAGTCGCGGAAGGGATGATTATAAAAACCGAGGATTTCGAATAGTTTTAGCCTTTTAATATATATAATTAAACTACAAATAAGTAATCAAAATCACAAAAATATTATTCAATGTTTATGAGATGTAAACATAAACCATTACTAAAAACAAAAAAAGAAACTGTATTTTATAGTGTGTACATTTGAAAAATAATGTATGCACTATTTTTAGTGCGGAAGGAGGAATTTATGAA
>CANRFX010000029.1 GCA_947629995.1 uncultured Clostridia bacterium
GAGGATATTGGATTTCGTTATTTAGGACCAGTTGATGGACATGATATTCAAGAATTAGAAAGAATGTTAAAAATAAGTAAGGATTTGGATGGACCAGTTTTAATTCATGTTTTAACTAAAAAAGGAAAGGGATATAAAATAGCAGAAGAAAATCCAGACAAATTCCATGCAACAGGACCATTTGATTTAAAAACAGGAAAAAGCAAAAAAGAAAAAAAACCAGATTATTCAAAAATATTTGGAGAAAAGCTAGTAGAACTCGCAAAGAAAAATGAAAAAATTGTTGCAATTACTGCTTCTATGAAAGATGGAACAGGACTTGCAAAATTTGCAAAAGAATTTCCTAACAGATTTTTTGATGTTGGAATTGCAGAGCAGCATGCAATAGGTGTGGCAGCAGGTATGGCAAAAGCAGGAACAATACCAATTGTTCCAATTTATTCATCTTTCTATCAAAGAGCATATGATCAAGTAATTCATGATGTTGCTATGCAAAATTTACCAGTTATTATGTGTGTTGACAGAAGTGGAATAGTAGGGCAAGACCGGAGAAACACATCAAGGAACACTTGACATGGCATTTTTTAGATTAATACCTAATTTAACTATTATGGCACCAAAAGATTTTAAAGAATTAGAAGAAATGTTAGAGTTTGCTGTAAACTTAAATAAACCTGTAATTATTAGATATCCACGAGGTGGAGAGGATGAACTAAAAATAGAAACACACGAAAAAATAGAATTTGGCAAAGCAGAGATATTAAAAGAAGGAAACGACTTAAGTATTATTGGAATTGGAAAAACAGTAGCAAAAGCGTTAAAAATAGCAAATAAAATAGAAGAAAAGGAAAATAAAACAGTTGAAGTAATAAATGCAAGATTTTTAAAACCAATTGATAAGCAAACAATAAAAGAATCAATTGAAAAAACAAAAAATATTATAACAATTGAAGATGGAACTATAATAAATGGATTAGCAACAGCAATTCAAGAAATTATAATAGAAAATAATTTACAAGGAGTAAAAATTAAAAATTATGCTTATCCAGATAAATTTATCAAGCATGGTGAAGTTAAAGAATTGGAAAAAATATATGGTTTAGATGAAGATTCAATTATAAATGAAATTATATCAGAAGGGGAAGTTTATGAAGAAATTACAACTATTAAGTGATTACAAAAAACAAGAAGATAAAATGTGTTTAGCACAAATATTAGACAAAATAGAATTTTCAAAAACACGAAATAAAATAGAATATACAGATTTTTTAGATAGATATCAAGTTTCTTTAGTAGAAAATTTTTTGCGAAAAATTCAATTCGAAAATTTTATATTATATGGTGGATATGAAGAAGCAGAAAGGAAAATTGCAATTATTTATCCAGAAAATTATAAGGAAACAATAGGAGAGAAAAAATATAGTAATATATTAAAAATTGTGAGAGTGAAACTTCCAGAAGAGTTAAAGGAAAAATATTCTCATAGAAATTATTTAGGTGGTATTGTAAAATTAGGCTTAAAAAGAGAAAAAGTAGGAGATATTATTGTATATGATGAAGGAGCAGATATCATAACATTAGAAGAATTTGCTTCCATATTAAAAGAAGAAATATCTTCACTTAAAAGATTTGAAAGAAGTACAATAACAAAAGAAGAAATTGAGAATTTAAGTAAAAGAAAGATAAAGATAGAACAATTAAAAATTATTGTTCCATCATTAAGATTAGATAATTTTGTTTCAGATTTAGCAAAAACTTCTAGAACTAAAGCAGTTCAAATTATTAATCAAGAAAGAGTTTTTATAAATCGGACAAAATGAAACAAAAGTGTCAAAACAATTAAAGGTAAATGATATTTTGACTATTAGAGGTAAAGGAAGATTCGTTATTAAAGGATTAGAGGGAACAACAAGAAGCGGGAGAGTAATTGTAATTGTTGATAAATATATATAAAATGCTTTGTCAAAATTTGTCGAAATTTAACGATAAGTTTTTCTTGACATATTAGTGTTAGTTTTGTATAATAGTAACACAATTAATTGTATAAAAATAAAAAAAAGAAAGGAGGTAAATATAATGAGTCAAAAAGAAATGGAAGATACTTTAATTAATATTCAAAATATAACATTGAATATTATGCAAAACTTACAAGCAGTAGAAAAAGAGCAACAAGAGATGAAGAAAGAGCAACAAGAGATGAAGAAAGATTTAAAAGAAGTTAAAGAAAAGCAAGAAAATATGCAAGAAGAATTAACAAAACTAGGAAATACTGTTACAGTAATGGAATATGAACATGGTGAAAAAATACAATTAATTTTAGATACTTTGGTAGGACATATAGAAAATAACAAATAATAGACTCTTTAAAAATCATTTCAATTCTACAACTGTTACACCCATTTCACCTTCGCCAAAAGTACCTATACGATAAGATTTTACATGAGGATGACTTTTTAAAAAACAATGAATACTATCTCTTAATTTACCAGTTCCTTTACCATGCACAATTCTAACATTATTTAGTTTTGCCAAAATACAGTCATCTAAAAACTTATCTACAACAAAAATTGCTTCTTCAGAATTTAATCCAATAACATTTATTTCAGTTTTTATATTTTTAGCTTTAGAAATACTAGAGAAAGATTGATTTTTTGCAAAACTATTATTTATATTTTTATTCAATAAAGGTTTTGCTAGACAATTAATAGAAACATTCATTTTTAAATTTTCAACTTGCACTTGAACTTCTCCAGATTTAGAAATATGAGAAATTACAATACCATTTTTATTTAAAGTGGTTACAAAAACTTTTGTATTTGGAACAATTTCTTCTGGTTTTAGAATTTCATAGTAAGTATTTACAGAAGTATCTTCTTCTAGTTTAATATTTTTTATTTTATTATTTAACTCAGTTCTTAAGTTTTCAAGTTCTTTGGAGTTAGACTTATTATTCATTTGCCTTATAATTTGATTTGCATCTTCTTTTGCATCTAATAAAATTTGTTTAGCTTTTTGTTTAGCATTATTAATTAACTCTTTTTCTTGATTTTGTAATTCTTGATTTTTTATTTCCAAAGACTTACGAAGATTATCTATATCTTCTAATTTTTGAGTAATTTGTAATTTTTCTTCTTCTACTAAAGCTTTATTATCATAAATAGTTTTCAATAAATTTTCAATATCAATTTGATTAGATGTCATAAGAGTTTTAGCTTTATTTATAATATTTTTATTTAATCCTAACTTTTTACTAATTTCAAAAGCATTGCTTTTTCCAGGAATTCCAATTAATAATCTATAAGTAGGAGATAATGTAGAAATATCAAATTCAACAGAAGCATTTTTGAAACCATTTGTAATTAATGCATATTGTTTTAATTCTTGATAATGAGTTGTTGCAATACATAGTAAATCAAGAGATTTTAAAAAATCTAAAATACTAATTGCTAATTTAGAGCCTTCTAATGGGTCAGTTCCAGAACCTAGTTCATCAAGTAGAACCAATGAATTTTCAGTAGCATTGTTTGTAATTTCTACAATATGAGTCATATGAGAAGAAAAAGTGCTTAAAGAATCATGAATGCTTTGATCATCTCCAATATCAGCAAAAATAGAATCAAATACAAATATACTAGAATTTTCATCTGCTGGAATATTAAGACCACTACATGCCATACAAATTAAAAGTCCAACAGTTTTTAAAGTAACAGTTTTTCCACCAGTATTTGGACCTGTAATTAAAAGAACAGAAAAAGTATTTCCTAAATCAATAGAAATAGGAACAACTTTATTTTGGTCAATAAAAGGATGTCTAGCATTTTTTAAATGAATTTCTTTTTTACTATTAATAATAGGAGTAATTCCGCTTAAGTGATCTTGAAAATTGTGCTTTTGCAAAAATAAAATCAATTTTACCAATTAACTCAAAATCTAATTCTAGTTCTTTTTGATAAGGATAAAATAAATTAGTTAATTCTTGCAAAATTTTTTCAATTTCTAATTCTTCTTCTGCTTTCAAAGCATTTAATTTATTGTTCATTTCAAAAACAGATAGCGGTTCTATAAAAACAGTAGAACCTGCATTTGAAATGTCATGAATAAATCCTTTAATTTGTGTTCTATATTCTTCTTTGACAGGAATTACAAATCTGTCATTTCTAATTGTAATAACATTTTCTTGAATATATTTAGAATAATTAGAAGAATGGATAATATTATTTAAGTTAGATTTAATATCTTGTTCTAAATTTCTTTTTTGTTTTCTGATAGAAGATAAGTTTTTAGAAGCTGTATCTTCTATTGTGTTTTCATCTAATATACAAGAGAAAATTTTTTTACATACTTCTTGATTAGAATACAAATTATTAAATAAATTACTTAAGATATGATATTCATTTACATCTAAAAAATCTTTTTTAAAGTAATCTTTTAATTCTTGTGCTTGTTTTAAGATTGTAGCTAAGTTTAAAAGTGCTTTCATAGATAAAGTAGAATTACTTTTCAATTTTTTTAATTCTAATGTAATATCAAAAATGTCATAAAAGTTAGGAGTGCCATTACGATAAGATAGATTAGTAGCTTCACGAGTTTCTTCTAACAGGTCTTTTACAACTTTTTCTTGATTGCTAGGCATTAAATTCAAACTAAGTTCTTTACCTTTATTTGTAAAGCAAAATCCATTTAACATTTCTAATATTTTATCAAATTCTAATTTTTTTAAACAATTATAATTCATACAAAAACTCCTGATTAATTAATACATTGATTATACAAGTTATTTTTATTATCGTCAAGATAAATAAAATTAATAAAATAATTGCAAAAAACATAAACTTGTGATATAACGTAGGTATAAAAAGAGGTGAAAAAATGATAAAAGCTTATGCAAAATCAGATATAGGCAAAGTAAGAGAAATAAATCAAGATAGTTATTATATATCTGATTCGATTGACGAAGTTCAATTATATATGTTAGCTGATGGTATGGGAGGATATAATGGAGGAGAAATCGCAAGTAAATTAGCTATACAAACAGCTAAAAGCTATATTGAAAATAATTTCAAGCAAATTGAAAAAGATAAAGATAGTATTATACAATTGTTAGCAAGCAGTATGGAATATGCCAATATGATTGTTTTTGAAAAGTCAAAAGAAAATAAAGAATTAGAAGGAATGGGTACTACTTTGGAAATTTGCTTAATATATAACAATAAAGCATTTATTGGACATATAGGAGACAGTAGAATATATAGAATCAGAAAAGAATTTATAAGAAAATTAACACAAGACCATAGTTATGTACAAAAATTAGTAAAAGATGGTAAAATAACACAAGAAGAAGCAGTACATCATCCACAAAAGAATATGTTAATGAAAGCATTAGGATGTAACGCGTTTGTAGAACCAGATGTCATGGTCAAAGGATTTTTAAAAGATGATATTATTGTAATAAATTCAGATGGATTAACAAACTTAGTAGATCAAGAAGAAATATTTAAAATAGCAAAAAAGAATATTGAACAAGCGCCAAAAGAGCTAGTAAAACTTGCAAATGATAGAGGGGGATATGACAACATAACAGTTGTTATAATTAAAAATATATAGACAATCTACAAAAAACATTATTTAAGGGGAGATAAATATGAATATCGAAGGAAAATTATTGGGAAGCCGATATGAAATGATTGAAAAAATTGGGAATGGTGGTATGTCTACAGTTTATAGAGCAATTGATAAGGTATTAAAGAGAAATGTTGCTGTAAAAATATTAAGAGATGAATTTACAACAGATGTAGAATTCATTAAAAGATTTGAAGTAGAAGCACAATCAGCAGCAAGACTAACTCACCCAAACATTGTATCTATATATGATGTAGGAGTAGAAGATAACTTATATTATATTGTAATGGAATTAATCCAAGGAAAAACATTAAAAGAAATTATTATAGAAGAAGGTCGGACCATTACCATGGAAATGGTCAGTTAATGTAGCTATTCAAATTGCATCTGCATTAGAAACAGCACATAAAAATAATATTATACATAGAGACATTAAACCACACAATATCATCATTACAGAAGATGGAATCGCTAAAGTAACAGATTTTGGAATAGCTAAAGCAGTTTCAAACTCAACCATAACGGCATTTGGAACAACAATTGGTTCTGTACATTATTTTTCACCAGAACATGCAAGAGGTGGATTTACAGACGCAAAATCAGATTTATATTCACTTGGTGTTGTTATGTATGAAATGTTAACAGGTAAAGTTCCATTTGATGCAGATACACCTGTATCAGTTGCATTGAAACATATGCAAGAGGAACCAGAAGAACCAATAGAAGTAAATCCTAAAATACCATTTGCAATAAATAAAATAATCATGAAAGCTCTTCAAAAAGATGTAACACTAAGATATCAATCTGCAAGTGAAATGTTAGTTGATTTGAGAAAATCACTAAAAGATCCAGAAGGTGATTTTGTAGAAGATTTAGAATATGATAAAACTGCTAGAACACAAAAAATAAATACAGATATTTATGAAAATATGCCAAACTATAAAACAAATAGTAGAGAAAAATCAAATAAAAATGAAAATAAATTTGTACACTTTATAAAAAATCATAGAGTATTAAGTGTAGTAGTAGGGTTAATTTTATTATTTCTAATAAGTTTAGGTGGAACATTAGCAGTATTAAATATCACAAATCCACCGGAAGTGGATATGCCAAATGTTGTTGGCTTATCAAAAGAAGAAGCGCAATCTAAAATAGAAGAGGCAAAATTGAAATTTGAAGTATCAAGTGAAGAATATGACAAAGATGTCCAAGAAGGATATGTTATTTCACAAGATCCATTTTATATGGAGAAATACCATAAAGTAAAACAAGGAAGTACAGTAAAAGTTGTAATAAGTAAAGGTCAAGAAAAAACAACAGTACCAAACGTAGAAGGAAAAGAAAAACAAGAAGCAATTAAATTAATTGAAGACGCAAAATTAAAAGCAGAAATAATAGAAGAAACAAGTAAAACAATTCAAAAAGATTATGTAATAAGCCAAGAAATATCAGCAAATTCAGAAGCCTTTGCAGGAGATACAGTAAAAATTCATGTAAGTACTGGAATAAAGAAGATTGCGGTAACAAATGTAATAGGAAAAACTCGGAGAAGAAGCAAAAAAAGTACTAGAAGATTTAGGATTAAAAGTCACTGTAGTAAATGAAGAAGATTCTTCAAAAGAAAAAGGAATAGTATTAAAACAAAGTGTAAATGGTGGAGAAAATGTTGATGAAGGTTCTAGTGTAACTATTACTGTAAATAGTTTTGAGGCATCAAAATCTGTATCCTTAATAATTGATGTAAAGAGTATAACAGGAGGATATAGCGAGGAAACGGACAAAAATGATAATACAAATAGCCAAACAACAAATACAGTTTCAAAAACAGTTAATATTGTTATAAAATCTGGAAATACAACATTATGGTCAGATTCAGGTGTTGATAAAAATATAAGTAATAAAACGGCAAATATTACAGGCAAAGGCTCTATGGATTTAACTATAACAATAACAGATTCAAATGGTGGAAGTTGGACTAGACAATCAAATATTAATTTCAATACAGAAACTTCTAAAAATATAAAATAATTAAAATATGAGGGAACGAAAATATTTACACGTTCCCTTTAAATAAAATTTAAATAAATTTAGGAGAAAATATGCAAGGAATTATAATAGAAAATATAGCTAATTTATATAGAATTAAAGAAAATTGTCAAAATGCTCCGTCCCCAATGACAATTTATGAGGCGACAGCAAGGGGAAAGTTTAAAAAAGATGATATTATACCTGTGGTTGGGGATATGGTAAAATTTGATGTGATTGATAAGCAAAATAAAAAAGCTGTTATTAATGAAATTTTTAATAGAAAAGTTTATGTTAAAAGACCAAAGCTTGCTAATATTACACAAATTATTTTTGTGGTTTCTAGTAAAGATCCAAAACCTGATTTACTTTTATTGGATAAACAGTTAGCTTTTGCAGAGTTTTTAGGAATTAAATCCTTAATTGTTTTAAATAAGATGGATTTAGATGATGAACTAGAATTTGAAAATATTAAAAAGGCTTATGAAGATATAGGATATATAGTAATAAAAACAGATAGTAAAAATAAAAAGGGAATAAATCTTTTAAAAAGTAAATTAAAAGATAATATAAATGCTTTTTCTGGAAATTCAGGAGTGGGAAAATCAACACTAATTAATAGTATTTTTGATAGAGATATGGCTTTAGAGGGAGAAATTAGTAAAAAAAATAAAAGAGGTAAAAATACTACAACTTCTATTAAATTATATGAAATTGATATTAATACTTATATTGCAGATACTCCCGGGTTTTCAACATTTTCTATTGAAGAAATTAATAGCAAAGATTTAGCTAATTATTTTATAGAATTTAAAAAAGAAATTCCAAAATGCGAATTTATAGGATGTACACATGTTAAAGAAGAAAAATGTCGAATTAAACAGGCAGTTCAAAAAGGAAAAATAGATAAAGGCAGATATGAAAGATTTTGTAAAATAAAAGAAGAATTAAAGCAAAAGGAGGAACGAAAAAAATGGTAGAAGTTTCAACATCAATATTATCTATAAAAGAAGGAAAAGAGGCAGATACTTTTTTGAATTTAGAAGTTGCTAAAACAGATTATTTTCACATTGATGTAATGGATGGAAAGTTTGTAGAAAAAAATACTTATCAAAAAATGTTTGAAAATGCAGCATATATAAAAAGAATTTCAAATATACCATTAGATATTCATTTAATGGTAGAAGATGTGCGGTCATGCAGTTAATGATTTTTTAGCATTAGAACCTAATATTATAACTTTTCATTTAGAAGCATGCAAAAACAAAGAAGAAGTATATGAAATGATAAAATATATAAAAGATAATCATTGTAAAGTTCGGAATATCAATAAAACCTGAAACTAAAGTAGAAAAAATATTTGAGTTTTTACCATATATTCATATGTGTTTAATTATGACAGTAGAACCAGGAAAAGGTGGACAAGCATTTTTAACAGATATGTTGGAAAAAATAAAAAAATTAAAACAATATTTAATAGAAGAAAATTTAGAAACATATATAGAAGTTGATGGGGGAATAAATTTAAAAACAGCACCAAGTGTAAAAAAAGAAGGAGCAAATATTCTAGTTGCAGGAACAGCAATTACAGTTGCAAATGATTTTAAGGTTATTATAGACGAATTAAAAAAAAGCGAAGTTTAATTTTAAAACTTTGCTCTTTTTTAACTATTTTTTATTTTCTTTTTTAACTTCTTTTTTATTCTCTTTTTTAGCTTTTTTATCTTCTTTTTTTTTATTTTTGAAAAGAATACTATATGTAATCATTCCTAGTCCTGATATAACTGCAATAAATGAAACAATTGAACCTACATAAGGAATTAAACCAATTAACCATAAGACAATAGCTGATAAGATTAATATTCCAAGTATTGTAATATTTTTTGTAATTTTTAGTTTGTTGCAAATAATATTATTTATAGCAATTACAAATACAGATGTACTAATAGCAATTAACACAAAGAATAAAATTAATAGCAATATACCTAAAGTAGATGTTATTCCTAAAACTAATAATAAAATAGATAATATAACAAGAACAATAGGTGTTAATATTCCAAGACCGATAACTGGTAAAATCTTTTTCTTTGTTAATAAAGAAGGAGTTTCTTTTATAAATTTAGGTGTAAGCCATAAACCAATTAACCAAATAGCTATAACGGTAATCACAAATGTACCTAAAGAAATAATATAAGTGCCTATTATGTTTTCATTAACAGTTTCTTCTTTTTCAAAATTTACTTCTCCAGAAACAACACCTTCTGGAATATTTGCTTCTTTTTTTGATGAATAGTTTAAATTTCCTGAAATGACAGTTTTATTTGATAATGATGTATTTTCTCCATCTTCATTTTCTTCTGATGAATTTTTGTCTGATAAGTAAAGGTCAGAACAATTAATATAAGCATTTCTGCCAATTATACCATTTATATTAATTGTAGAAGAAGTAGTTCTAATATCTCTATACACATATCCATTAATATTTACATTTTTTCCAATACCATATAAATCATATACAATACCATTGATATTAATAATATTGCTTGCGGCAAATAGATTACTATATACATAACCTTGTTCACCAACTGTTACTTCATTTGCACAAACAAAAACATCTCCACCAATTTGTGAATCTATTGTAAGGCTATCTGCTATAACAAATAAATTCCCATCAATAATATAGTCAACTACTACATCTTCACCTACTAAATAAACATCTTGCCTTTTATAAGAATCTTCTGTTTCATTATCAGCTCTTACAATAGGAATAGCAAATAATAACATTATTATTGCTAAAACAGTAATGACTTTTAACTTGTTTTTTAACATAAAACTAATACCTCCTATTTTTTTATAAATCTATAAAAAATATATAACTTTATTTAAATTTTGTCAATTAATTACTATTAATTTTTGAATTGTAATGTTTGCAAAATTGTTTTACAACACATGAATCACATTTTGGGTTTCGAGCAACACACGTGTTTCTTCCATGCCATACAAATATATGGTTAATATCTTTTAAATATTCTTTTGGAAAAATTTTAATTAAATCTTGTTCAATTTTTTCTGGTTCTTTTGCCTTTGAAAGTCCAACTAAATTTGAAATTCTTTTAGCATGAGTATCAACGGCAATTCCTTCTGCTATTCCAAAAACTTCTAGTAAGATTACATTAGCACTTTTTCTGCCAACACCTGCTAAACTTGTTAATTCTTCCATTGTATGCGGAACTTCTCCACCAAAGTTTTCTAAAACTTGTTTTGCACATAATTTAATATTTTTTGCTTTGTTTTTATAAAAACCACATGGGTGGATAAGAGATTCTAATTCATTAATATCAATATCTGCAAAATCTTTGATTGTTTTACAACGAGAAAACAAGTGAGGAGTTGTTTTATTTACTCTTTCATCTGTACATTGAGCAGAAAGCATAACTGCTACTACTAATTCAAAAGGAGTAGTAAAATCTAAACTACAAGTTGCATCTGGATAATAATTTTTTAATAATTCAATAAAAGTAATATAATCTTGTTTCTTCAATTTAATCATCTCCCAAAATATTTTATAAAATTAAATACGAATAGTCAATGAAAATAAATAATTATCTACTATATTCTACATAAAAAGGAACCAATAAACAAAAGAGATAATATAATATAAAAAAAAGGAGGTAATAAAAAGATGTTTAGACTATTTAGAAAAACACTTGCAGTTTGTTTTATCGGATTAGGTTTAGGAATCTTATTAGTGTTATTACTTCCATTAACAGGTTGGCTATTTATAATTGGCGTGGCAATCATTTGTATGGGATTTTCATGGCTTGCTTGCTAAAAATACCTGTTAAAGTTAAAAAGGAGGGAAATACATATGACAATTGTTGTAAAAAAAGTGCCTAAATTCTTAAGGGGATTTGTAAAATTAATTTTTGGAATTAAAGATTAAAAAAGATTGATTTTAAAGCAAAATAAAAAGAGCTTTTTACATAAATTAAGCTCTTTTTACTTTACCATCTTTTAAACATTTTGCACATACATATATTCTTTTAATATCACCATTAACTTCAGCTTTTACTCTTCTTAAATTAGGTTTCCAAGTACGAGTAGATCTTTTACTAATATGAGAACGAGTAATACTAAGTTTATTTCCGCGACTAACTGATTTTTGACAAATTTCGCATACTGCCATTCTTAATTGCACCTCCCAAAATTTTATAAATAAATTGACTGTTATTAAGTTTATCATAAAATATAAAAAAAAACAAGTATTTTTTTGAAAAATATAAAAAATTCCTTGCAAAATAGGAAAAATGTGGTATAATAAATTGGCTATGTTATTTTAGGAAAGGATGAAAAAAATGAATTGTAAAGTAGAGAAAACAAAAAACGCAAATGAAGTAAAATTAGAACTAACAGTAGATAGCGAAAAATTTGATGAGGCTATAAAAAAAGTATATTTTAAAAGTGCAAAATATTTTAATATACCTGGATTTAGAAAAGGAAAGGCACCAATGCAAATTGTAGAAAAATATTATGGAAAAGAAATTTTCTATGAAGATGCATTCAATGAAGTAGCACCAGATGCTTTAGAAGAAGCAGTAAAAGAAAATAATATAGAAGTAGTAAGTAGACCAGATATAGAAGTAACACAAATTGAAAAAGGAAAAGACTTAATATTTACTGCAGTAATGCAAACAAAACCAGAAGCAAAACTTGGAAAATATAAAGGTATAGAAATCAAAAAAATTGAGTATAATGTTACAGATCATGACATTGAACATGAACTAAGCCACATGCAAGAGCACAACAGTAGGTTAATTTCTGTTGATGATAGACCAGTAGAAAAAGGAGATATTGCAACAATAGATTTTGAAGGATTTGTAGACGGAAAAGCTTTTGAAGGAGGAAAGGCAGAAAAACACGAATTAGAAATTGGAAGCAATACATTTATTCCAGGATTTGAAGACCAAGTAATTGGAATGAAAATTGATGAAGAAAAAGATATTAATGTAAAATTCCCAGACGAATATTTTTCAAAAGAATTAGCAGGAAAAGATGCAACATTTAAAGTAAAACTTCATGAAATAAAAAAGAAAGAACTACCAAAATTAGATGATGAATTTGCAAAAGATGTAAGCGAATTTGACACATTA
>CANRFX010000030.1 GCA_947629995.1 uncultured Clostridia bacterium
TAACAATTTCTCCATTAGTAAAAAATGTAGACAAATTTAATTATTGGTTAGAGGCATTACCTTTTTATATGAATGTACAAAAAGAAGGAGTTGTTTTAAATGAACAATAAGATATCAAAAGAATTAGCAAAACATAGGTTAGAACAGGCAAAAACTGATTTAGAAGAAAGCCAAATATTATACAATTCTAAATTATATAAAGGTGCAAACAATAGAGCTTATTATGCAATTTTTCATAGTATAAAAGCTATGTAGAAAAATACATAAAAAATTACAATTAATTAATAAAATTTTACAAAATTATATAAAAATTAAAATAGCATATAAATAAATATCCTCCGGCTTAGCTTAACCGGAGAATATTTATTATTTTTTCCCCTAAACAATATAAAAAATAAAACTTCACAAAAGGTAGTAGTTTTTGTGTTACAATTATGTTACAAAAATATTAAAATTTGAAGTCTGTATTGAAATATAAAAAAAGAAGTGGTAGAATATGTATAATTGTATAAACAAAATAACATAATTAAAAAACGAAAGAGGGGGAATTAAAGGTAAATGAAAAAGTACAAAACAAAAACAAATCAAACCAAAATTTTAAAAGGAAGTAGAGGTATTACACTAATTGCGCTTGTAATAACAATTATTGTGTTATTGATACTAGCTGCAATATCAATTGCAACATTAACAGGAGATAATGGAATATTAACAAAGGCACAAGATGCAAAAAATGATACAGTAGTAGGAGAGGAAAAGGAACAAATAAAATTAGCTTATGATGCATCAATGGCAGACAATTATGAAAAAGGAGATTATACGACAGGAGTAACGTCAGATAAAATAGGAGAACATTTAAGAAAACAGGGTCAAAATGTAGAAGTAACTGGAACAGGAATAATATCAATAAAATTTAAAAATACAGAACATGAATATACAGTAGATGGGAAAACAGGAAAAATAACAAAAATAGAAGATGATAAACAAGATGAGAATTTAGGAAAAACAATGTCTATACGTGAGCTAAAAGTAGGAGATTATATAAAGTATGGTGAAAAATTAACTCCAGAGACTTATAATACAAATATAGCTGAGACGGGATATGAAACATCACAAACTTTTGAAACAGATACAGAAGTATTGTGGCAAGTGATTAGTAATGATGAAAATGGTGTACAAATAGTAGCAGTAGATAATACATTTTCAAATACAGAAGAAATGAAAGGCTTAAGTATAAAAGGTGAAATAGGTTGGAATAATATAGAAAAAGTTTTAAATGATTTGTGTAGAAAATTATATACTAGTGAAAATTATGGAGAAGCAAGAAGTATAAAATTTGAAGATTTAGCAACATTATATAATCTTGATTCTACTATTGATGACTATGATATTATTGACGAGAATATTATTAATGAAAGTTCTCCTTTATATGATATTTTTATAGGCAATAATGAATCAGCAGAAAAAGAAAATTCATTAAAGTGGTTTTGGCTTGCTAATAGCGATAGTATGCCTGGACCTGAAGCCAATGATCATGACTTTTTGTTTGCATATTTTTGGACTTCTACGGGGGTTGATAAAGAAGAAATTTATTATGGTGATAATTCATGTGCAAATGGAGTTCGACCTATTGTAGTATTAAACTCAAAAGTAGAAGTTGATATAAGTGATGCGTCGGCGGATGGAAGTTTGCCAGAAAAAGCATATATTTTAAAGTAGAATATCCCTCTGGCTTAGCCGGAAATATATTTCCAACAAAAAATAACTACTAATGTAATATTAGTAGTTATTTAACATCTATTTAATTCATTTTTTTATATAAATTTAGCAATTTTATACTAGAGAAAATAATCAAACCAGTAGGTAATATAGCAAATCCAATCAAAGCAAATATACCTGTTTGAGGTAAAATAGCTGGTGGTTCAGTTAATTTTAATTTTGGTGTAACATCAGATGTTTTTGATTGATTTTCGTTATTTAAATTAATATAATCAAGATCCACTTTTTGATTTGTATCTAATATTTTATCAACAATAGAAGGGTCAAAATTTTCTTTTAGTTTTAACTTGTATTGAACAGTAGCAGTTTCACCAACATCTAAATTTGGTATTGTCCAAGTAATAGAATTATTTGTTTCATCTACGCTAGCAGAAATTGTTCCAATATTTGCTTTTGATACATATGAAAAATCAAAGTTTTTTATAATTTCTTCTGGAAAATAATCAACGATTTTTATATCTTTTAATGTTTTAGCTTTAGGGACTAATGAGTTGTATATATCATTTGTTATAGTTTGTTCTATTTCAGAATCTGTAATATAATAGAAAGTTCCAAAAGCTGGGTTTGATGTAGTTCCAAATAATTCTTCGATATATCCACCATAAGTATATTGTGTACCAGGAACAGTAGCTAAATCATCTTCAATACCAGAAAGTAAAGTAATTACTTCAATCCCATTAGAAATAATAGAATTATATTCTGTTTTTGTAGCAGAAATAGTTTGTTCATCATATGATACAGAATTTCTATTTAACATTACATTTGGTATACCGTCTGTTAAAATAATAAGATATTTATTTGTATCTTCATTAGAAAATAACTGTTTTCCCATATTTAGTCCAGCTTGCAAATTGGTATATGATGCTTCTGTATCTTCTACATAAACAATGTTATCAATAGCATTTGTTAAAGTAGAAACATTTGATGTTAATTGACTTAGTAAAGTAGCATCTTTTTGAGTACCTAATGTAACATAGCCTTCATCATCTTTTTCATTAGAAGAAGAAAAACTTACAGCACCTACTTTTAATTTATTATTATCTTTTAATAATTTAGTAACAAAAGTTTTTGCAGAAGATTTTATTACTTCACCTCTAGTTAGATTAGAAGGGGTTGTCTGTTTCATACTATTAGAATTATCTATTACAAGAACTACTTCACCAGTAAGTTGTTCCAATATTTCTTCATTTGTAACCTGTAATTGTAAAGTTACTTCTTTGTTTGTTAAATCTTTACTAATTAATCTTTTTTCAAATTTTGAATTTTCTTCTAATTGAATTGTACAAACAGGTTCTTCTACAACTTCCATTGTAACAGTTGAATAAGAAGCAAAAGACATGTTTGCAATCATAATAACAATTAAAAATAATCCAATGAAAATTTTCTTTTTCATAATTGAAATCACTCCTTAAAACATTTATATACTACTATTTTAGCACAAAAATGAAAATATACAATACTTTGGTAAAAATTAAATAAAAAGACTTGTAAAATATTAGAAAATATGTTAAGATAAATACTGTAAAAAAATAAAACCAATTAAAAAGCAAAGTAAATATATTAAAAACTATATGAAAAGAGAAGATGAACTAGGCTGAGATTCATCCCATATATAATATATTGAAATTTCACTTTTTAGGTCCTTTTCCGAAAAATAGTAAGAAAAGGCGGTCTGAACCGTTAAAACGTAAATGAGGTTAAGTCTAAACGAGACTAATAAATTTAGGTGGTACCACGGAAAGATAACCATTTCGTCCTAAAAAGAAGGATCGAAATGGTTTTTTGTATTAAAAAGGAGAGAAATTATGAAAGAACAAATTGAAAAAATCAAAAAAAATTCATTACAAGAAATTAGCAATTGTCAAGAAGAAAAACTTTTAAACGAATTAAGAGTAAAATATTTAGGAAAAAAAGGAGAATTAACAACTGTCTTAAGAGGAATGGGAGCATTATCCCCAGAAGAAAGACCAATAATTCGGAAGTTTAGTAAATCAAGTTAGAGATGAATTAGAAGAATTAATAAATAAAAAAGAAAAAGAATTTCAAAAAGAAGAATTAAGAAAAAAATTAGAAAATGAAAATATTGATGTAACTGAGCCAAGTAAAAAAATAAGTTTAGGATCATTACATCCAATTACTCAAATTATTGATGAAGTGGAAGAAATTTTCTTAGGTATGGGATACCAAATAGCAGATGGACCAGAAGTAGAAAAGGCAATATACAATTTTGACAAATTAAACACACCACCAGACCATCCAGCCAGAGATTTACAAGACACCTTTTATATAACAGAAGACATTGTATTAAGGAGTCAAACATCACCTGTTCAAGCAAGAGTAATGGAAAATCAAAAACCACCAATAAAAATTATTTGTCCAGGTGCAGTTTATCGTTCAGATAGCGTAGACGCTACACATTCACCAGTATTCCATCAAATAGAAGGATTAGTAGTAGACAAAAAAATATCCATGACAGACTTAAAAGGAACATTAGAAATGTTTGCAAAAAAGTGTTTAGGAGAAAACACAAAAATTAGATTTAGACCACACCATTTTCCATTTACAGAACCAAGTGCAGAAGCAGATGTATCTTGTTTCGTATGCGGAGGAAAAGGTTGCAAAGTTTGCAAAGGAGAAGGATGGATTGAGCTTTTAGGATGTGGAATGGTTCATCCAAATGTACTAAAAAACTGTGGAATTGATCCAGAAGAATACTCAGGATTTGCATTTGGATTTGGAGTAGAAAGAATTGCAATGGCAAAATTCGGAATTGAAGACATGAGATTATTATATGAAAATGATATTAGATTTTTAAAACAATTTTAGGTGTTTTTTGGGACGGGGTCAAAAAACACCCAAATAATATTAATATTTTTTTATAAAATATAATTAAAAATTTAGTTAATTAAGGAGAGAGAATATGAAAGCAAGTATAGAATGGTTAAAAGAATATAGTGATATTGACGTAGATGCAACAACTTTAGGAGATATTTTGACAATGACAGGTTCAAAGGTAGAAACAATTGACCAGTTAGGAAATGATATTAAAAATGTTGTAGTTGGAAAAATATTAGAAATAAAAAAGCATCCAAATGCTGATAAATTAGTTGTAACAAAAGTAGATGTAGGAAATGAAATAATCCAAATTGTTACTGGTGCAAAAAATATCAAAGAAGGAGATATTGTACCAATTGCAAAAGATGGAGCAGAACTTCCAGGGGGTGTTAAAATAACAACAGGTAAACTTAGAGGAATAGACTCTTGTGGTATGATGTGTTCAATTGGAGAGCTAAATTTAACTCTAAATGATTATCCAAATCAAATCGAAGATGGCATAATGATTTTAGATAAGAATTTGGAAAAAGAATTAGGAAAAGATATAGTTGAAATTTTAGATTTAAAAGAAGATATAATCGATTTTGAAATCACATCTAACAGACCAGATTGTCTATCAATAGAAGGATTAGGAAGAGAAACGGCAGCATCATTGAATAAACCATTCAAAAATCCAAGGAAAAATATTGATGATTTAAAAGTAGATAATAAAAAAGAGATAGAAGGACTAAAAGTTGATATTACAGCTCCAGATTTATGCTATCGCTATATTGCAAGAGTAGTTAAAAATGTAAAAATTGCACCATCTCCTAAATGGATGGTAAAAAGATTAAAAGCTTGTGGTGTAAGATCTATTAATAATATCGTAGATATAACAAACTATGTTATGTTAGAATTAGGCCAACCAATGCACGCATTTGATATCAATTCAATAGAAGGAAAGCACATTACGGTAAGAAGAGCAAAAAACGGAGAAAAAATTACAACCTTAGATGAACAAGAAAGAATACTAGATGAAAACAACTTAGTAATTGCGGACGAAAAAAAGGCAGTAGCCATTGCAGGAGTAATGGGAGGATTAAATTCTGAAATTGAAGAAACAACCAAAACAGTAGTATTTGAGTCAGCAGTATTTAATGGAGGAAGTGTTAGAAAAACTGCTAAAAGTGTAGGACTTAGGACAGAAGCATCTTCAAGATTTGAAAAGGGCCTATCTTCTGAAAATGCACTAAGAGCAGTAAATAGAGCAGTAGAGTTAGTAGAATTAATTGGTGCAGGTGAAGTAATAGAGGGAAAAATAGATGTTTATCCAACTAAACAAAAAATAAATAAAATTAAATTAGATGTAGAAAAAATAAATAATTTATTAGGAACAAATCTATCAAAGCAAGAAATGATAGAAATATTAGAAAAATTAGATATAAAAGTGGATAAAGATACTGTTATAAGCCCATATTTTAGAATGGATTTAGAATTTGTAGCAGATGTTGCAGAAGAAGTTCGGACGTTTTTATGGATATGATAAATTAGACTCTACTCTAATAAAAGCAGACACAACATTAGGAATCAGAAATAAAGAACAAACAATAAAGAAGAAAGTAAAAGAAGTATTAGTAAATAGTGGCTTTTCAGAAATTTATACTTATGGATTTGTAAGTGAAAAAGATTTAGAATTATCAAATATTGATAGTAAAATAAAAAAATATGCAATTACCTTAAGAAACCCATTAAGTGATGAATATAAATTAATGAGACCATCAACAATACCTAGTATGTTACAAACTTTGGCTATAAATGCAAATAAAAAAAATCAAAATGTAAAATTATTTGATTTATCTAGAAATTATAAAAACATACAACAAGAAGTTGAAAAAGGCGAAGTACCACTTCAAGAAGATATTTTAACAATTGGAATGTACGGAGATGATACTGATTTTTACACTTTAAAAGGCGTTTTAGAAAACACCTTAGAAGCGATAAACATTAATCACTATGATATAGAAAAAGAAGCACAAAATTCTTCTTATCATCCAGGAAGATGTGCTAATATAAAAGTAGGAATGGATACCATTGCAACTCTAGGAGAAGCGAACCCAGAAGTTTTAGACAATTATATGATTTCTAAAAGAGCATATTTAGCAGAAATTAATTTAACAAAATTAGTAAAATATGCAAAATCAAATAAAAAATATGTAGAAGTTCCTAAATTTCCAGCAGTTGAAAGAGACATTGCAATAATCGTAGATGAAAAAGTAGAAGTAGGTCAAATTGAAAAATTAATTATGAAAAAAGCAAAAAAATTATTAGAAAGCATGAAACTATTTGATATATACAGAAGTGAAAAACTAGGAACAAACAAAAAAAGCGTTGCCTATTCATTAATTTTTAGAGACAAAAACAAAACATTGAGTGATGAAGAAGTAAATTCTTTGATGGAAGCAATTATCAATGAATTAGAAAAAACATTAAATGCAAGCTTAAGAAAATAATTGTCGTTGGATTGTCGTTGGGGACGGAGCATTTTGACAATTTTTTGTCGTTGGGTGTCGTTGGGGACGGAGCATTTTGACAATTTTTTAGGTATCAGATTTTTAAATATCAGTAAAATTAAAGTTTTAATGATTAAAATTAAAAAAATTATTAAAAAATATAGACAAAAAGAGAAAAAAGTAATATGATTATATCATAAATATATAATCTACTAAGGAGGAAAATAAATGGAAAAGGATAATAATATAGAATCTAAAAAAAAATTAAGTCCAACATCAACAGTATTATTAACAATTACAGCAACTTTACTTGCTATTGTCCTATATAGAGTCGTATATTGGGCTATAACAGGTGCTTAAAGTACTTAAATTATTTTAAAAATTGAAGAGCTACACTTTTTTCTAAGTGTAGTTCTTTATTAATTTCTAGTATAAAAATTGTCAAAAAGCTCCGTCCCCAACGACAATAGCAAAAAAATATAAAAAATCTTCAAAAACACTTGACAAATTATAAAAAATAGTGTAAAGTATATTAGCATTACAAAAAATGCAAAACAAAAAATGCAAAACAAAAAATTTCAATTTTTATATCAAAGATGAAATGGGGACTTTCCAAAAAAGGAGTAGTAGTTATGGAAAAAAATGTAAAAATTAGTGTATTAAATGAACTATATGGAAAGTTATTAACCAAGAAGCAATCTGAGATAATTGATGACTACTACAATATGGACTTGTCATTATCAGAAATAGCAGAAAACAACAATATAACAAGACAAGCTGTTAGAGACATTTTAAAGAAAGGGGAGAAAAAACTTTTCGAGTACGAAGAAAAGTTACAGTTTATGAAAAGGACATTAAGTCAAGAAAAGAAAATTGAAAAAGTATTATCTGAATTAACAAAAATTCAAAAAAATGATTCAGACAAACAAATTGCAACTATTTTAGAAAACATCAAAAAAGAATTAAATTGTTTAGTGTAAGGAAGTGAAAAAAATGGCTTTTGAAGGATTATCTTCTAGATTACAAGAAATAACAAGAAGAATCAAAGGAAAAGCAAGAATAACAGAATCTGATTTAAAAGAAATGTTAAGAGAAGTAAAACTTGCACTTTTAGAAGCAGATGTTAACTACAAGATTGTAAAAGAATTCATATCAACTATTAACGAAAAAGCATTAGGGCAAGATGTATTAAAATCTCTAACACCAGGGCAACAAGTTATTAAAATTGTAAAAGACGAATTAGTTGAATTACTTCGGAGGAACAGAAAGCAAAATTAATTTCACGTCTAATCCACCAACAGTAATCATGTTAGTTGGATTGCAAGGTTCTGGTAAAACAACAACAGCACGGAAAACTTGCAAATTTACTTAGAAAGCAAGGAAAAAAGCCATTATTAGTAGCTTGCGATGTATATAGACCAGCCGCAATTAAACAATTACAGGTAGTTGGAAAACAACTTAACATACCAGTTTTTAGCAATGAAACTTCAAAAGATGTAGTTAAAATAGCAAGGCAGGCAAAAGAAACAGCAATATCCAAACTAAATGATGTTATCATCTTAGACACAGCAGGAAGGCTTCACATAGATGAAGAACTAATGAAAGAATTAGAAAATTTAAAGATATCAGTAAAACCACATGAAATACTATTAGTAGTAGACTCTATGACAGGTCAAGATGCTGTAAATGTGGCAGAAAAATTTGAACAAACATTAGGAATAGACGGAGTTATTTTAACTAAACTAGATGGTGATACCAGAGGTGGTGCAGCCTTATCAGTAAAAAAAGTAACAGGAAAGCCAATTAAATTTGCAGCTACAGGAGAGAAATTAAGTGATATCGAAATTTTCCATCCAGATCGAATGACTCGGAAGAATTTTAGGAATGGGAGATATTTTATCTGTTATTGAAAAAGCAGAAGAGACATTTGATATGGAAGAAGCAGAAAGGTTAGAAAAGCAATTAAAGAAAAAAGAATTAGATTTAGATGATTATTTAGCACAACTTCGTCAAGTCAAAAAAATGGGTTCATTTTCTTCACTTTTAAAAATGATTCCAGGAATGAACAAAATCAAAGATTTAAAAGTTGATGATAAAGAATTTGTAAAAATAGAAGCAATTATATGTTCTATGACAAAGCAAGAAAAAAGAAATACAAAGCTTTTAAATGCAAGTCGTAGGCAACGTATTGCAAAAGGTAGTGGAACAAGTGTGCAAGATATAAATAAATTCATTAAATCATTTGAAATGACACAAAAAATGATGAAGCAAATGCAAAATAATAAAGGTGGAATGAAAAAACTTTTAAATGATATAGATGAAAACACCTTAAAGAACTTTAAAATTTAAATCATGTTATTAAATTTTTAAATTTATAAATAAAAAGTAAAATTCGGAGGTGAAGAAAATGGTAAAAATTAGATTACAAAGACAAGGAAAGAAAAAAGCTCCTTTTTATCATATTGTAGTAGCAGATTCAAGAAGCCCAAGAGATGGTAAAATAATTGAGCAATTAGGAACTTATGATCCAATGACAGACCCTGCAACAATAGTATTAGACAAAGAAAAAGTAGAAAAATGGATAAAAAATGGTGCAAAGCCAACAGACACAGTAAAAGCATTAATTGAAAAAGCATAATAAAAGAACCAACATTAGCATTGTGAATGGATGGAGGAACAAAAATGAAAGATATCTTAGAGACAATTATTCTAAATTTAGTAGAAGACAAAGAAGCAGTTGAAATCAAAGAAATAGAACAAGAAAAATCTACTGTTTTTGAAGTTAAAGTTGCAGAAGGAGAAATGGGAAAAATAATAGGAAAACAAGGCAGACTTGCTAAATCTATTAGAAATCTTATGAGAGCAATGGCAACGAAGGAACAAAAAAGAGTTTCAGTTGAATTTATTGGATAATTGGAGTTAAAAAATATGACAAAGTATCTTGAAATTGGTCAAATTGTTAATACATTTGGAATAAAAGGAATGGTAAAAGTAAATCCTTTCACAGATGATATTAAAAGGTTTGACAAATTAGAAACTATTTATATTCAAAACAAAGAAAGTAAAAAAGAATATCAAATTGAAGAAGTAAAATATCAAAAAAACACAGTTTTACTTAAATTAAAAGGAATTGATACAATAGAACAAGCAGAAGAACTTCGTCAAAATTATTTATTAATTGATAGAGAAAAAGAAGAACCTTTAGAAGAAGGAGTTTATTACATAGTAGATTTAATTGGATTAGAGGTTTATACAGATGAAGGAAAATTGCTTGGAAAAGTAGATGATATTTTTAATACTGGAAGTAATGATATATATGTAGTTAAAAATGAATTAGGTAAACAAATTCTTTTACCTGGGATACCAGAAGTTTTAAAAGAAATAAATTTAGAAGAAAAAAGAATAACAGTTCATCTAATTCCAGGACTTCTATAAAATATGGAGGATAAAATGAAATTTGATGTTTTGACTCTATTTCCAGATATGTTTGAGCCATTAAAACAAAGTATTTTGGGAAGAGCAATGAAAGAAAATCTAATAAAAATTAATTTAACAAATATTAGAGATTTTTCAAAAAATAAACATAAAAAAGTAGATGACACTCCATATGGTGGTGGAGCAGGAATGATTATGAGATCAGATGTGGTTTATGATGCTTATCAATCAGTAAAAGATGATCAAGCAAAAGTCATTTTTATGTCACCACAAGGAAAAACATTAAACCAAAAAATGGTCGAAAATTTAAGTAAAGAATCTCATCTTATCATACTTTGTGGTCATTATGAAGGGATTGATCAAAGAGTTTTAGACAAGATAGTAGATGAAGAAATTTCTATAGGAGATTATGTATTAACAGGTGGAGAAATTCCAGCAATGGTCTTAATTGATAGTGTAAGTAGATATATAGAAGGAGTATTAAAGAAAGATTCTATTTGTGAAGAAAGTTTTAGTAATCGGACTTTTAGAATATCCACAATATACAAGACCAGAAATATTTGAAGGAGAGCCTGTACCAGAAGTATTATTGTCTGGGCACCATAAGAAAATAGAACAATGGCGAAATGAAAAATCCTTAGAAATAACAAAAAAGAAAAGACCAGATTTATTATAGAAAAACAATTAAAATATGAATTTTAGAAAAATAAAAGAAGGAGGTAATTCTAAAATGGATATTATAAAATCTATTGAGCATGAACAATTGAAAAATAAAATGCCAGAATTAAAAGTTGGTAACACAGTTAGAGTACATGTAAAGATAAAAGAAGGAAATAAGGAAAGAATCCAAGTTTTTGAAGGAATTATTATTAAAGTACAAGGTGGAGGAGTAAATCAAACATTTACAGTAAGAAAAATTTCTTATGGTGTAGGTGTAGAAAAAACATTTCTAATTCATTCTCCATTAGTTGAAAAAGTAGAATTAGTAAGAGTAGGTAAAGCAAGAAGAGCAAGACTTTTCTATTTAAGAGATAGAATTGGTAAAGCTGCTAAAACAAAGGAACAAATCGGAGCAAGAATTGAGAATAGAGAAATTACTATTAAAGAAGATTTAGTTGAAGAACAAGTTCCTGAATCAGAAAATAAAGAAGCAGAAAAAGTAGAAGAAGTAAAAGAAGAAGTAGCAGTTAACAAAGAAGAAACTACTACAGAAGAAGTTAAAGCAGAATCTGCACCAGAAGAAGCTCCAAGTGTTGAAACAGAAAATGTTACAGTTCAAGAAACATTAGATACTGTAAAAGAAGAAAAAGTAGAAGATGTAAAAGAAGAACCAGTAGCAAAAGAATAAAAACTAAAAAATTGTCAAGAGGTGTCAAGAGGGACGGAGCTTTTTGACAATTGAAAAAATGAAAAAAATAACTTGACAATGAAAGCAAAAATATGCTATTATATACATTGTCAAGTAAATATGCGGATGTGGCGGAATTGGTAGACGCGCTGGTCTTAGGAACCAGTGCCAACGGCGTGGGGGTTCGAGTCCCTTCATCCGCACCATACATAAAAACCCATATGAGTATTGAGATATCAATATTTTGCACGGGTTTATTTTTATAAAAGGGTGCAATAGGGGTGCAGTAGCATTTTTTAGCCTATGTTCTGAATATAAGTTTCATACTTTTAAAATAAATATATGCGGGTATAATTTAGTGGTAGAATGTCATGCTTCCGACCTGATAGCGCGGGTTCGATTCCCGCTACCCGCTCC
>CANRFX010000031.1 GCA_947629995.1 uncultured Clostridia bacterium
CTTCCAAAAGAAATGGCAGTTGAATTATTCAAACCATTTGTTATGAGAGAATTAGTAGGAAGAGGAATTGCACAAAACATTAAAAATGCAAAAAGAATGGTAGAAAGATTAAGACCAGAAGTATGGGGAATCTTAGAAGACGTTATTAAAGACCACCCAGTTATGCTAAACCGTGCACCTACATTACATAGACTAGGAATTCAAAGTTTTGAACCAGTATTAGTAGAAGGAAGAGCAATAAAACTTCATCCATTAGTTTGTGAAGCATTTAATGCAGACTTCGACGGAGACCAAATGGCAGTACATTTACCATTATCTCCAGAAGCACAAGCAGAATCAAGATATTTAATGTTATCAACAAACAACTTACTTAAACCACAAGATGGTAAACCAGTTGCAGTACCAAGACTAGACATGATTTTAGGAAGTTATTACTTAACAATGGTTTTAGATGGAGAAAAAGGAGAAGGAAAATACTTCAAAGATCCAGAAGAAGCAATTATGGCATTTGAAAATAAAGATGTAGGAATACATGCTAAAATTAATGTTAGAATAACAAAAGAAATAAAAGGTGAATTAAAAAGCAAAAAAATTGAAACAAGTGTTGGTAGAATTATCTTTAATAAAGGTATCCCACAAGATTTAGGATTTATTGATAGAAATAAAGATCCATTCCAATACGAAATAGACTTTCCAGTTATGAAAAAATCAATGGGAAATATCATCGAAAGAGTAATTAGAAAACATGGATTAGCTGAATCAGCACAAGTAATTGACTATATAAAAGCACTAGGATTTAAATATTCAACATTAGCTGGTATTACATTCTCTATGAGTGATGTGCAAGTACCACCAGCAAAGAAAAAGATATTAGAAGATGCTGATAAAAAAGTAGAAAATATCAGAAAACAATATGCAAGAGGATTAATTACAAATAATGAAAGATACAATGCTGTTATAAATATATGGGAAGATGCAACAAAACAAGTAAGTAACGCAATGGAAGATAACTTTGATGAATTAAACCCTATATATATGATGGTTAAATCAGGAGCCCGTGGTAATATAAATCAGTTAAGACAAATTGCAGGTATACGTGGATTAATGGCAAGTACAACAGGTAAAGCAGTAGAAATACCAATTAAATCTTCTTTTGCAGAAGGATTAGATGCCTTAGAATACTTTATTTCAGCACACGGTGCTCGTAAAGGACTTTCAGATACAGCTTTAAGAACAGCAGACTCAGGATATTTAACAAGAAGATTAGTAGATGTTTCACAAGATATAATTGTAAGAGATGAAGATTGTGGAACAGACGAAGGAATTACTGTTTATGATATTAAAGATGGAAATCAAATAATTGAAAAAATGCAAGAAAGATTACTTGGAAGATTTCCATTAGAAGATGTATTTAATCCAGAAACCAAAGAACTAATTGTAGACAAAAACACCATGATAACAGAAAATATTGCAGAAGAAATTGTAAAAGCAGGAATTGAAAAGTTAAAAGTACGTTCTGTTTTAGGATGTCGTTCAAAACATGGTGTATGCCAAAAATGTTATGGTATGGGATTAGCACGTAGAGATTTAGTATCAATAGGAGAAGCAATTGGTATAATTGCTGCACAATCTATTGGTGAACCAGGAACACAGCTTACAATGAGAACAATTCACTCTGGTGGTGTTGCAGGTGTAGCAGATATTACTCAAGGTCTTCCTAGAGTTGAAGAACTATTTGAAGCTAGAAAACCAAAAGGTTTAGCAATTATTACTGAAATAGATGGTAAAGTAAAAATAAAAGAAACTAAGAAGAAAAAAGAAGTAGTTGTTACTTCAAAAGATAATTCAAAAACATACACAATACCATTTGGTTCTAAAATGAAAGTAAAAGATGGTGATATGGTAGAATCAGGAGATCCTTTAATTGAAGGTTCAATCAATCCATCTGAAATTTTAGAGATAAAAGGACCAGAAGGAGTATATGAATACCTAATTTCTGAAGTACAAAAAGTATATAGAAATCAAGGTGTTGATATTAATGACAAACACATAGAAGTAATTGGAAGACAAATGCTTAAAAAAGTTCGTGTTGAAGACAATGCCGATACTGATATGTTCCCAGGTTCTTTAATTGACATGTATGAATTTGAAGAAAAGAACGAAGAGGCAAAAGCACAAGGAAAACGTCCTGCAACAGGAAGAAGAGTATTACTTGGTATTACAAAAGCATCTCTTGCAACTGATAGCTTCTTATCTGCAGCTTCTTTCCAGGAAACAACAAGAGTTCTTACAGAAGCAGCAATAAAAGGAAGAACAGACGATTTAATAGGACTAAAAGAAAATGTTATCATTGGTAAATTAATACCAGCAGGAACAGGAATGCAAAAATATCAAAATATTCATATCAATACAGAAAAAGAATTAGAACAAGTTGCAGAAAGCAAAGAAGAAGTACAAAATGTATAATTTAAAAGAGTCTTACAAGGATTATCCTTTAAGGCTCTTTTAAAGCTTTTTAAAAGCTTTTTTTCTTGACAAATAAGCCATTTATTAGTAAAATATAATAGAATAAATGTAAGGAGAAAAATGAATGCAAAATAATAATAGAAAAGTTTTAGATACAATAGTAGTATCAAAAACAAAAATATATTTAGCAATTATATTTGTACTATTAGTCTTTATTTGTATTGAAAATAGGTATTTAATTATACCTTCTATTTTAGTTTTCTTTTTAATTTCATTATATAGTTATTATACAAATAACAAAAGAAAAAGTGAATTATCAGAAACATTGCAAGAATTAACACTAACAGCTGATTCTGCTGCAAAAACAAGTTTAATTAACTCACCATTTCCATTAATTATATTAGAATCAAATGGAAATGTAGTTTGGAAAAGTTCAAAATTTTCGTCTGAATTTGCAAATGTTGATATAACAAACTATATAGAGGAATTAACAAACGATATAAAAAATGAAATAAATAAAAGAGAAAAAAACGGAAATAAAGATATTTTAAAACAAATAGAAATTGGTAAAAAAACATATAAAATAGTTGGAAAATATGCAAAAACAAAGAAAAATAAAAATGATTATATGGTAATATTATATTTTATTGATGATACAGAAAATATAAAATTACAAAAAGAATATAAAGATTCAAAATCTTGTGTTGCTATAATAATGGTAGACAATTATGAAGAAACAATGCAAAGATTAGAAAGTGAAGAAAAACCACAAGCTATTGCAAAAATTGACCAAATTATTTATGAATGGACAAATGAAACAAATGGTGTATTAATAAAAACAGAAAAAGATAAATACGTGTATTTATTTGAACAAAGATACTTAGAAAAAGTAAAAGAAGACAAATTTAGTATATTAGATAAAATTAAAGAAATAGATATAAAAGAAAATGTTCAATTCACTTTAAGCATAGCTGTTTCTAATAATGGAAACACAGACAAAGAAAAATATAAATCAGCACAAGATGCAATGGATATAGTTTTAGGGCGTGGTGGAGACCAAGCTGTAATTCGTGAAAATGATATTTACAAGTTCTTTGGTGGTAGAGCAGAAGAAGTAGAAAAGAGAACTAAAGTAAAAGCAAGAGTTGTAGCACAGGCATTAGAAAATCTAATTAAAGAATCAAAAAAAGTAATGATAATGGGACATAAAAACCCAGATATGGACTCAGTTGGAGCAAGTCTAGGTATATACCGTTTAGCAAAAAGCTTAGGAAAAAATGCATATATTATAATGGATATAAATAATGCTAATTTAGAAGCCTTTAGAACTTCAATTGAAAAAGACGAAGAATATGAAGACGTTGTTATAAATAAAGAAGTTGCTTTAGAAAATATTGATGAAGGTACTCTATTAGTAGTGGTAGATACACATAAATTAAGTTATGTGGAAGCACCAGAATTAATAGAAAAAATAGACGAAATAGTAATTGTTGATCATCATAGAAGAAGTGAAGATTTTATTGAAAAAGCAACTCTTACCTTTCAAGAAGTATATGCTTCATCTGCATCAGAACTTGTAACAGAACTTTTACAATATGTAAAAAAACAAGTAGAATTAAAAACAATAGAAGCAGAAAGTTTATATGCAGGAATCATGATGGATACGAAAAACTTTACATTTAAAACAGGAGTAAGAACTTTTGAGGCAGCAGCATATTTGCGTAAATGTGGAGTAGATATTATCCGTGTTAAAAAATGGTTCCAAAGTGATTTACAAAGTTTCAACAAAATTGCAGAAATTGTAGGAAAAGCAGAAATAATTAATGATACCATAGCAATATCAACTTATGAGGAAGAATCAAAAGATGTTAATTTAGTATGTGCTAAAGCAGCAGACGAATTGCTTACAATTAGCAATATAACAGCTTCTTTTGTAATAGGACAATTAGATGATAAAGTATGTATTAGTGGGCGTTCAATTGGAGATATTAATGTACAAATAATATTAGAAAAATTAGGTGGGGGAGGTCATATAACCCTTGCAGGTGCACAAATAGAAGGAGTAACAATTGAACAAGCAAAACAAGAATTAATTAATAGAATTAATGAATATTTTTCAGAAATTGAAAGGAGAACTTACGGATAAATGAAAGTGATTTTAAAAGCAGATATAAAAGGAGTAGGAAAAAAAGGAGAAATAATAAATGCTTCAGATGGATATGCAAGAAATTTTTTATTTCCTAAAAATTTAGCAGTAAAAGCAAATAATGAAAATATGCTTGAATTAAAAGCAAAACAAGACTCTGTAAAATACCAAAAAGAGCAAGAAAAAGAAAAAGCAAAGCAAATAGCAAATAAGCTATCAAAAATATTATTAAAAATAAAAGTAAAAGCCGGAGAAAACGGAAAAATATTTGGAGGAGTATCAGCAAAAGAAATTGCGCAAGAACTTGAAAATCAATATAAAATAACAGTAGACAAGAAGAAAATAGACTTAAAAGAAACCATAAAAACATTAGGCGAGCAAACAATAGAAATAAAATTATATGAAGGAGTAATAGGCAAAATAAAAATAATTGTCATCGGGTGTCATCGGGGACGGAGCAATTTGACAATATTGTCATTGGGGACGGAGCATTTTGACAATTTTTGCTATTATTGTTGAGAACGGAACATTTAAAATAAAAAGAAAGGTAGAATTAACAATGGAACTAAGAAAAGTACCACCACATGATATAGAAGCAGAGCAAGCAATAATTGGAAGTATGTTGACAGACAAAGATGCTGTAATTGCAAGTATTGAAGTATTAAAAGAAGATGACTTTTATCGTGAAGATAACAGAGCTATTTATTCTGCCATTTTAAATCTATATAATCGAGCAGAGCCAGTTGATATTATTACAGTAAAAGCTGAATTAGAATCTATGGGAAAATTTGAACAAGTAGGTGGATTGGAATATTTAGCAGAACTTCCTGAAAAGGTTCCTACTACTGCAAATGCTAATAAGTATATAAAAATAGTGGAGGAAAAATCACTATTACGAAATTTAATTCAGACAGCAAATGAAATTATTGATTCGGGTTATGATCCAACAGAAGAAGTAGAAGACATCATGGAAAGTGCAGAAAAGAAAATTTTTAATATTATGCAAGGTAAAAATCAAAAGGGTGTTACACCAATTAAAGATGTTTTAGTAGATAGTTTTACACAATTGGAGGAATTATATAACAGAAAACAGCATGTAACAGGTGTTCCATCTGGATTTCCGGAATTAGATCAAAGAACTGCTGGATTTCAAAAATCAGATTTGATACTAATTGCAGCAAGACCTGCTATGGGAAAATCAGCATTTGCTTTAAATATTGCAACATATGCAGCAGTCAATGCTAAAGTGCCAGTTGCAATATTTAGCTTAGAAATGTCAAAAGAGCAAATGGTAAATAGAATTTTGTGTAGCGAAGCAATGGTAGATAGTAATAAAATAAGAACAGGAAAATTAGAAGACGATGACTGGGCAAAATTGGCAGGTAGTATAGGACCATTATCAGAAGCAGAAATTTACATAGATGATACACCAGGGATATCTGTTATGGAAATAAGGGCAAAATGTAGAAAATTGAAATTAGAAAAAAATATAGGAATGGTTGTAATTGATTATTTGCAGTTAATTCAAGGAAATAACAGAAGAAATGGAAGCCGTGAACAAGAAATATCAGAAATTAGCCGATCTTTAAAAATGCTAGCGAAAGAAATTAATGTACCAGTAATTGCACTATCACAATTATCAAGAGCAGTAGAGCAAAGACAAGACCATAGGCCAATGTTATCTGACTTACGTGAATCAGGAGCAATAGAACAAGATGCTGATATTGTAATGTTTTTATATAGGGATGATTATTATAACAAAGAATCAAGTAAAAAAGATATAGCAGAAGTAATAATTGCAAAGCATAGATCAGGATCTTTAGGAACAGTAGACTTATTGTGGATGGCAAGTTACACAAAATTTGCAAATTGGGAAAAAAGGTTTGATGACTAAATTGTCGCTGGGTTGTCGTTGGGTGTCGTTGGGGACGGAGCATTTTGACAATAAATTGTTATGGGGGATATCATTAGTATTGTTAATATTGTTGATATAAACAAAACTTTATGATAACGGAATGGAAGATGAATAAAAAAATCATGTTTTATGCATAAAACATAATAAGGGGCAAAAATTAAAAACAGTAGGAGGTATTTATTATGAGTAGAACTTCAAGGGATAATATGAAAAATTCATCTTTTTTTCATATTATGGTTCAAGGAATTAACAAAGAATATATATTCAACAAACAAGATGACAAAGATGAGTATATCAAATTAATTAAAAAAAATAGCAATGGAATAGAAATCATAGCATATTGTATTATGGACAACCATGCGCATATATTAGCCCAAGCAGATGAAATTACTAATTTAGAAACGTTCATGAGAAAATCAAATACAAATTATGCAGTATACTATAATAGAAAAAATGAAAGAGTAGGGTATGTTTTTAGAGATAGATATAAGTTGCAACCAATAAAAAACATAAAACATTTATATTTATGTATTGAATACATTCACGATAATCCAATAAAGGCTTTTATTTGCAAGAATAAAGAGGAATATAAGTTTTCTAGTTATACTGAAATTTATGGAACAGACGTAACGAAAATTCAAGATAAATTAGAAAAAATATTACATCAAAGTGCAATTCAAATAAATGATATTCAAAATGAAAATGAAGAATTTAAATTTATGGAATTTGAAAAAGAGGACAAAAATAATATATGTGAAAAAATTATTTGTGATTTTTTGCAAGACGAGAGATTGGACATAAATCAGATTAAAGAAGATATTATGCAACTTGCAAAGCTAGTTAAAATTTTACATGATATGAATGGAATATCATATAAAATGATGGAAAAATATTTAAAGATAAGTAGGGAAAAATTAAGAAAAATATCTATAAATCAAAGAAATTAATGTAGTGTTATGAAAAGTAAAATTCAAAATAAAAAATTCATAATTGAAGTAAGCAAAAAAGGGGGAAAACTCAAAATGCAAAATCTAGAAGAAAAGGTAAAAAATACAATAAAAAAATACAATTTAATTGAAGAAGGAGATAAGTTAATTTTGGCTGTTTCAGGTGGACCGGATTCTATGTGTATGTTAAATGTTTTATTAAATTTAATAAAAAATTGTCAAAATGCTCCGTCCCCAATGACAATCCAACGAAAAAATTGTCAAAATGCTCCGTCCCCAATGACAATCAAACGAAAAAATTGTCAAAATGCTCCGTCCCCAACGACAATTTATGTGGCGCATATAAATCATATGCTTCGTGATGAGGCAGATGAAGATGAGCAATATGTAAAAGAGTTTTGCAAAAAAAATCAAATTGAATTTTATTCAAAAAGAATAGATGTGAAAAAATTAGCTAATACTAATAAAATAGGACTAGAAGAAGCAGGAAGAAAAGCTCGATATGAATTTTTTGATGAAATTTTATTAAAAACAAATTCAAATAAAATAGCAATTGCACATAATAAAAATGATAAAGTTGAAACTGTATTAATGAATGTCTTGAGAGGAAGCGGAACACAAGGTTTAAAAGGAATTGAACCAAAAAGGAAAAATATAATTAGACCTTTAATTGAATGTGAAAGAAGTGAAATTGAAGCATATTGTGAAGAAAACAAATTAAATCCTAGAATTGATAAAACTAATTTAGAAGATATTTATTCCAGAAATAAAATAAGAAACATTGTTATTCCATATATTCAAAAAGAATTTAATCCAAATATTATAAAAACAATTGATAGACTATCTAATATTACAAGCAAAGAAGATGAATATATTGAAAAGCAAACCGAAAAAGCTTATCAAGAGATACTTATAGAAGAAAAACTAAATTATAAGCAAAATTATAAGCAAAACCATAATCAAAATGATACACAAAGTGATAAAATAAGAGAAAGGCCAGACGAAATAATATTAGATTTAAAGAAGTTTAATTCACAAGAAATAGTAATAAAATCAAGATTAATCAGATATACTATAAAAAGACTATTTGGTAGCACAAAAAATCTTGAAAAGATACATATAGAAGATATAATAAAATTATGTAGCAATAATATTGGTAACAAATATTTAACACCAAATAAAAATGTAAAATTTTTTATTAAAAATAATAAAATCTATATAACAAATCAATCATAAGTATCCGTAGCAAAACTGTATAACATGCTTTATTGTAACAAAAAAGACATATAAAAAACTATTGAAAAACCAAAATTTATGTGTTATAAATTCAGTATAAAATTATTATATTAAAATAAAAAACACACATGAGGAGGAATTATTTTGAAAAACGGAATTAAAACATTAGCTATGTGGCTAATAATAGGAATTATTTTTATTGTTGTGTTATCTGCCATTGTAGAAAATACTAATTCAAAATTAAAATATTCAGAATTAATAACAAATATTAATAGTGGTAATGTAGAAACAGTAGAATTAGAAGCGGATGGAAATACTGCAATAGTTACATTAAAAAATGACAGACTAAAGAAAGAAGTAAATATACCTAGTATTGACAGCTTCATGACTTATTCAGAAGATTTTATAAAAGATGGAACATTTACTTTAGAAGAAAAATCAGAATCAATTTTTATTACGATTCTTAGCCTACTTACACCATTTGGATTATTAGTTATATTTTTAGTATTCTGGTTCTTTATGATGGGTGGAGCAGGTCAAGCAGGACCTGGAAACAAAACAATGTCTTTTGGAAAAAGTAAGGCAAGAATGATGACACCAGCAGAAAAAAATAAAATTACATTTGAAGATGTTGCAGGTGTTGATGAAGAAAAAGAAGAGTTAGAAGAAATTGTACAATTCTTAAAAAATCCAAAGAAATTTACTGATATGGGTGCTAGAATACCAAAAGGTGTTCTATTAGTAGGACAGCCAGGTACAGGTAAAACATTACTTGCAAAAGCAGTAGCAGGAGAAGCAGGAGTACCATTCTTTATAATAAGTGGATCAGACTTTGTTGAAATGTTTGTCGGTGTTGGTGCTTCTAGGGTAAGAGATTTGTTTGATCAAGCTAAGAAAAATGCACCATGTATCATATTCATTGACGAAATTGATGCAGTAGGACGTCAAAGAGGTGCAGGACTTGGTGGTGGACATGATGAAAGAGAACAAACATTAAATCAATTATTAGTAGAGATGGATGGATTTGCAGAAAACGAAGGAGTAATAGTTTTAGCTGCAACAAACAGACCAGATGTACTAGATAAAGCACTTTTAAGAGCAGGAAGATTTGATAGACAAATAGTAGTAGGACTTCCAGATGTAAAAGCAAGAGAACAAATTTTAGAAGTTCACTCTAGAAAGAAACGTTTAGCAGATGATGTTGACTTAAAAATAATTGCAAAAAATACTTCAGGATTTGCAGGAGCAGACCTAGAAAATGTATTAAACGAAGCAGCATTACTTGCTGCAAGAAGAAATTTAGACCAAATAGGAATGAAAGAAATAGAAGATGCTATGGTTAAAGTAACCATGGGACCTGAAAAGAAAACAAAAGTAAGAAGTGAAAAAGAAAATAAATTAGTTGCATACCACGAAGCAGGTCATGCAGTGGTAAGTCATTTCTTAGAAACACAAGATCCAGTTCATCAAATATCAATAGTGCCAAGAGGTATGGCAGGTGGATATACAATGTATAGACCAACTGAAGATAAATCTTTCATGTCAAAAACAGAAATGGAAGAAAACATTGTATCACTACTTGGCGGTAGAGTAGCTGAAAGCTTAATACTAAACGATATTTCAACAGGTGCAAGTAATGATATTGAAAGAGCAACAAAAATTGCAAGAAGCATGGTTACAAAATATGGTATGAGTGAAAGAATTGGAGCATTAATGTTAGGTTCTAATCAAGAAGAAGTATTTTTAGGAAGAGATTTTGCACAAGCAAAAGAATATTCAGAAGAAACAGCAGCAATTATTGACGAAGAAACAAAAGCAATTGTTGACAAAGGATATAATAGAGCAAAACAAATTTTATCTGAAAATATTGATAAATTACATCAAGTAGCAGGAATATTATTAGAAAAAGAAAAGATTGAAGCAGATGAATTTGAAGCGATATTTAACAATGAATAAAGATTTTAAAAAGTAGCAATTTTATATTGCTATTTTTTTTTATTTAGTATAAAATAATTTCATAGGAAAGGAAAAAGGTATATTGCTTATGAAAAATTATTATGAAATATTAGAAGTAAATAGAAAAGCTTCAAAAGAAATAATAGATAAAGCATATAAAGTATTAATAAAAAAATATCACCCAGATTTATTTGAAGGCGAAAAACAGCAATATGCAGAAAAGAAAACAAAAGAACTTAATGAAGCATATAATGTTTTATCAAATCAGTTTTTAAAAGAACAATATGATGTAGAATTAGAAAAACAAGAAGAACGACAAAAAATAAAAAAACAAAGTGAAACTGATAAAAAAGAAGAAACACAAAATCAAGAAAACAATGATGAAGAAAAACAAGTAAAAAGGCCTAAAGTTGGTACTTTAGAATCTATTGTAGAATTAACAAAAAGATTAATTGATTTGATTAAAAATAGAGAAAAAAGAGAAGAAATAAAAGAAGTAACCAGAAAAGATGTAATAGCACTTCTTTTAACCATTGTAGTGGTAGCTATTATTGGAGTAGCTTTATGGTTTATACCTTTTACTAATGGATGGATGAGAGAATTATTATTTGAAAATCCATTATTTAGTTGGATAGGAGCATTGTTCTCATAAAATAAGAAACAAGAAAGAAGCGATAAAAATGCATTATGCTGATATCAAAAAAGCTGACATTGCAAATGGATTAGGAGTTAGAGTATCTGTTTTTGTAAGTGGATGTACTCATCATTGTAAAAACTGTTTTAATAGTGAAGCATGGGATTTTAATTATGGAAAAGAATTTACTGAGAAAGAAATTGAAAAAATATTACAAGAATTAAGTAATCCATATGTTGCAGGTTTATCGTTACTAGGCGGAGAACCATTAGAATATGTAAATCAACAGGGACTTTTGCCATTACTTAGGCAGGTAAAAGAAAAATTTCCAGAAAAAAATATATGGTGTTATACAGGATATACATTCGACACAGACGTTATGGAAGATATGTGCAAAAAGTGGGAAGAAACCCAAGAATTATTATCTTACATAGATGTTATAGTAGATCGGTAAATTTGAAGAAGATAAAAAAGATATAAAATTACGTTTTCGAGGATCTAGTAATCAAAGAATTATAGATGTCAAAAAATCACTAAAACAAAACAAATCAGTATTATTTGAATTCTAACTCTTGACAAGTAAAACGCTTTAATGTATAATAAATATCGTTAAAAGGGTTATCCCAAATACAGTTTTTGTATTGACTGGAAGGAGGGGAATATAAATGTCAGAGATCAAAGTTAATAATGGTAATATAGAA
>CANRFX010000032.1 GCA_947629995.1 uncultured Clostridia bacterium
ATATCTGCAACACCTAGTTTTACTGCTTCTGCTATTTCTCCAACTGTAGATTTTTCTCCTGCACCAGTTGCTTTTGTTAATATCCCATTTTCTCCTGTAAGCATAGCAATCGAAACACCAGCTAAAATTAATAATACGATAATTGTAATAACTAACGCAATTAAAGTTATACCTTTTTGATCTTTCATTTTAATATCCTCCTCTTAAGTTTTATTTTATTAAACCCTGTCTATAAATTTGTATTATTCTGCCTTCTTTGGAGCCGTGGCTGAAATGTTTCCTGATGATGTTTCTACATAACGAGTAATTGTTTTGCCATTTATTGTACCTTCTACAACAACATGTGCAGCATTTGTTTCGTTAGCACTTACGTCTGTTGTTGAATCAGTTAGTTTAATATTATCATTAATCTTTGGCATTAAAGCTTTTATTGAAGCTGCATCCATCTTGCTATTGTCTGTTTCTCCTGTTTTTTGATTTAATACAATTTCTGCTACTACAAGTTTAACAGATTCTTCAAACTCTGCTTCAGCAGATTTTTCTCCTGCACTAGTTGCTTTTGTTAAAATCCCATTTTCTCCTGTAAGCATAGCAATCGAAACACCAGCTAAAATTAATAATACGATAATTGTGATAACTAATGCAATTAAAGTAATACCTTTTTGATCTTTCATTTAAATATCCTCCTCTTAAGTTTAAAGTTTTTATTCTAACAATTTATTATGTTGGATCTGTTTGTGTTATTTTTCCTTTATTAGTTATTGTCCAAGTATAAGTTTTATTCTCAGAATTTTTCCATGTAACAGTCCAAGCATCACTTGATCCACCTATTTCTACTTTAATTTTTGCGTTATCGTCAGTACCAATATTAGAATTGTTTCTTGTTATTGCAGCTGTTAATGTAGTATCACTAATTTCATTTTGACCTTCTGTTGTATTATAAGTTGGATCCATTTGATTAGCTACAATATCTGCAACACCTAGTTTTACTGCTTCTGCTATTTCTCCAACTGTAGATTTTTCTCCTGCACCAGTTGCTTTTGTCAATATTCCATTCTCTCCTGTTAACATAGCAATTGATACACCTGCTAAAATTAATAATACAATAATTGTAATTACTAACGCAATTAAAGTAATACCTTTTTGATTTTTCATTTTAATATCCCCCTCTTAAGTTAGTTTATAATAATTTTTATTCTCCTGCTGCGTCTGAAATTACTCCTTTGTCTGTTACTTCAAGTTTAAGTGTTTTTCCATTTAAAGTTCCAGTTACAGTTACCTTACCAGAACCATCTTCACATGTAACTTTAACATTATCATTAATTTTTGGCATTAAATCTTCTATTGTTTTTTTGTCAAATTTATTATCAGTTGTTTCTCCTGCTTTTTGGTTTAATACTATTTCTGCTACTACTAATTTAACAGATTCTCTAATTTCAGCTTCAGCTGATTTATCTCCTGCACTAGTTGCTTTTGTTAAAATACCATTATCTCCTGTTAGCATTGCAATTGATACACCTGCTAAAATTAATAATACTATAATTGTAATTACTAATGCGATTAAAGTAATACCTTTTTGTTCTTTCAACTTTATTCCCCCCTTTATCTTTTGATTTATATATATAGCCTATATTGATTTCAAGCAATATAAGGTTAATAACAAAATTATTTTGTAGGTTTATCTGGATGCAAATTACTTCCAGTATAGTTATTATTGGTTCCAGAATTATTAGTATTAGTGTTAGTATTGTTCCCTTGTGAACCAGTATTTCCACTACCTTGTTCACCTGTTGTTGAATTTGCTGTTCCTACATTTGAACCAGATACTTCATAAGTAGAAAATGGATTGGCTTTTCCTGGTCTATAATTTTGCACTCTTTTATAATTATTCAAATCATTAGAATCAATTTTGTATGTCATAATAATTTCTTCTTCATTAACACCTTCTGCTGACTGTAATTCTTCCTTTACATCTTCAGGTGTTGAATAAGATACTGCATTTGGTATTGTTTTTGTCATTGGAACATATTCATATAGTAATATTCCTAATAACAATATTATGGCAAAAATTAACAACAATACAATAATTAATTCTTTTATTAAATTTTTAGTCATTTATTATTTACTCCTTTTTTATTATTACTACCACTACTACTCAGCATTTGTAGTATTTTCTACAGTATTTGTAGTATTGCTTGTATTTGTAGCATTTGTAGAGTTTGTATTTGTATTTGCATTATTAGTATTATTTTCATTAGCACTATTATTAGTTGTTTCATTCTTATTGTTTGTAGTTCCTGAATTTGTTGTTTCTTGTACATCTTGGATTGCAATATTTTTACATGTGAATGTTGCAACTAAATCTGTTTCAGAACTATCTTGATTTATTTTAAATTCTTCTATTTTAAATCCTAACATACTGTCATTTTCTATATCAGATATGAAATCAGTAATGCCTATATAACTTCCGTTTACTCTAAAGCTTAAATCATATCTTCCACTTCCTCCTGTAGAAGAACCTTTTATATCCATTTGTAAAATTACTCCCTCTGTTGTTGCATAAGTTCCTAATTTTACCCATAATGTTTCCACTTTATATTCTTGAATTTGTCCTGCTAATCCGAGTTCCATCTACACTTACTTGAGCCATATCTTCATATTCTTTTTTTTCATTAATTAATTTTTTAGTATTTTCTTCTACGTCGTTTATCATATTTTTAAAGTCTTTTTCTGCTAATTTACTAGCCTTTTGTATAGTTTCATCTAAATCTAAATTTCTTTCTTGTATTCCCCTATAACTAAGTACTTCTAGATTTCCGACTGCAAATCCATTTAAAGCAATATAAATTGCTAAGGCTACTAATAACACAATTAAGACAAGTAATAATGATTTTTTCATGGTAACTCTCCTTCAATTTTAATAGTAACAACATTTGAATCTCTTTGAATTTCAGATGAACTTACATCTCTTAAAATAAGATCAGTTTTTATTTTTGCTGTTAAAAATCCTAATTGTTCATATTTATTTGATTTTGCTTGTATTACAATTTTTGTACCTGATGTGTTTTCTACAGAAGTTAATTGAACATTTTCTGGAATGATTGACATGATTTGGTTTAATAAATTTGGTATTGCATTCCTTGTTCTGTTTCTTTCTGCTACTTCTTTATTTGCATTTTCTAAATCAGTTAATAAATTTGTATATTCATTTGTTTTGCTTTTTATTTGTTGATTATCACTACTTGCAAGTTGAATTTGCGCATTTGTAGAAGAAATTGATTCATTTGCTTCTTCTTTTTTTAATTTCATTTGGTATGCTAAAATTCCAGAAAATGTGCTATATATAACTACTAGTAATAATAACCCTATTGAAACTCTAACTAAATTTAATTCAGTTTTATCCAATTGTTGTCCTAAATCCCAAGTAAGCCATCCGCCTAAATTTTTTCTTTCTTTATCTGATTTTTCAGAGCCAATATCTATTTTTAACCAACTAGGTATTTTATCTGCAAATGCAAGGTTCTTGAAGTTCATTCCTGAAATTCCTTCTCCTATTCCCATTAATCCTAAAGAAATAGCAGAGTTTACTTCAATATAATCTTTAATACTAATGTCTCTTGTTGTTTGTATAAAATATGGTCTTAATATTTCACAACTAGTATTTTCAAGATATTCTTGAAAATATAAATCAACATTATTAATTAAGGATGCTGTTCCCGTGATATATACTTTTTTGATTTTATCTCCATATTCTAATAAAATATTTCTAACTTTTCCTACTATTGAATATAATGTTGGCATAATGTCTTCTAAATATTCAGATTGTTCTGCTTGCAATTCTCTTCCTTCTGAAGTATATATAGTAGTATTTTTACATATTTCATAAGAGTTTAAATAAGAATTTTCTTTTAAGTTTATTTTTGTTAGGAAATCCCTACTTCCTTCTTCTATTTTATCAATAGCATATATATTATTATCTAATATTGTAGTTACTGTTGTTGTATCTTCTATATTTACAATAATAGAATTTTCGCTTACTGCTGTATCAATTAAATTAGGAATAGCCATTGATATTGGAGATATATTTGCTAGTTTATATCCTTCTACTAATTGACTTTGTTTGTTTAGTTCTATTTTATTTTCAGCAATGTGAATAACTCTTAATTTTTCTTTGTCTTCTTGATCACTAACTACTGCATATCTTGTTTCAAAAACATTTGGATTATATCCTTTTTCTGCACAATAAGAATCAAATTCTGTTTTTACTGCTTTTTGTAAGTCTTTTTTTGTAAGCAAGGCAAACATGTCAAAATAGTTGTACACTTCTTCTGACATATTTATACTAATTGGTGTTTTTTGACTGTAAGTTTCTTGAATTACTTGGTCAATTGCTTCTCCAATTTTATCATAAAACTTAATTCCAAATGCTTCTACCTTTATTTGGTCATGATCTTTTGAAACTTTTGCATATTTAATTAAATTTTCTTCTATATATAGTCCTAAGCAATTTGAATTTGCCATGTCTATCTCCTTTTTATTTAATTGATATATTTCTATTTTTAGCAATTTGTTCAAAAAGAATACTTGAATATTTTACACATTTTTTCAAATATATTTATATTTTATAATTATTTGCCAAAAAGTCAATATATTTAACACACTTGTAATAAAAATGTAATATTTCTGTAATACTGGCTTCCGTATCAGATTTTTTTCATTTTACATATAAAAAATCCATCTGTTTTTTCGTTCTGAAATGTCGATAATTGTTTTTGTATTTCAAAATTTTTATTTTTTTCGACAAAATTTTCTATAATTTTTTCATTTTCTTCTTTTAATATGCTACAAGTTGAATATACTAATTCTCCTCCTTTTTTTAAGTATTTTGAACAATTTTGTAAAATTTCTTTTTGTAACTTTGTTATTTCATTTATATCACTTAGTTTTCTTTGCCATTTTATATCTGGCTTTCTTCTTAATACTCCTAAACCTAAACATGGAACATCTAGCAAAATTTTATCAAAAGTTTCAAAATATTTTTCTTCATATATACTTGCATCTTTTTTCTCTTCTTTTATAATAGTAATTCCTAATCTTGTATAAGCATCTTTTACAAGTTTTACTCTATGAGTATGAATATCCCAAGCTGTAATTTCTCCTTGGTTTTTCATTAATTCTGCAAGGTAAGTTGTTTTTCCCCCAGGACTGCTACACGCATCTAATACTTTTTCATTTGATTTTGGGTTTAATATAAGAGCAACTTGTCCTGCTTGCATATCTTGGATAGTATATAGTCCTTGTTTAAAAGATTCTAATTTTTCTATGTTTCTAATATCTTTTAGTTCTAAAAAATCTCTTGAATCTGTATCTTCACATTTTATATTTTCTTCTTTTAATTTATTCATTAAATCTTGTTTATTTGTTTTTAGAGTGTTTATTCTAATATATATTTTTGGTCTTATATTAGAATTTTTACAAATTTCTTCTACTTTATTTAAGTTTTCCTGTTCTAATAATTTTTCTACTATCCATGTTGGCATTGATGTGGTTTTTGAAATTCTTTCTACATTATCTTTAATTTCAAAAAATTCTTCATAGTCTTTTTTGTCTATTTTTCTAAGAATTGCATTTACAAAATTTGTACTTGCTGTATGTCCATATTTTTTAGCTAAATTTACTGCTTCGTTTACTGCTGCTGATTTTGGTACTTTATTTAAGAAGATAATTTGATAAATGCTCATTCTTAAAATATTTAAAATCCATGGAGAAATCTTTTTTATTTTTATATTAGAATATTTTTTTATAATTTCATCAATTGTTAATTTCCAAGAAACTGTACCATAAACAATTTCTGAGATAAAACTAATATCTCTTTTATCTATTTCTATTTTTTCCTTTTTGGCTTGTTTTAATTGTTTGTTTAATGCAATATTAGAATATGCTTCATTATAATCAATATCGTAAAGTGTTTTTAATATAACTTCTCGTATTTTATCTACCATATTTTTTCTTCCTTTTTATAATATATTTTTTTCATTATATAATTTTTAAATAAAAATTTCTACTTATTTTGTATATTTTTCCTAATTTTCGGAAATGATACTTGTAAAAGATTTTGGGAGGTTGATTATGGATATAAAAAAGCATTTATTAATAACTGGCAATTCTAATGTTTCTTGGAAAGACGCAATTGTAAAGGCAATTGAAGAAGCTTCAAAATCAATTGATTATTTATCAGAAGTAAAAATTTTAGAACAACGTGCAAGTATTGATGGAAATAAAATTATTGAATATTTTGTTGATTTAGATATTAGTTTTTCAGTTGATTTAGATAGAACAAATAATAATCAGAAGGAGGTTTAAAATGAATCCTTTAGAAACAAAACAAGCTTATCAAGAATATGTAGACAAAAAATCACCTAATTCACCTATTTTAAAAAATTGTTTTAATGCTTTTTGGGTTGGTGGATTAATTTGTACAATAGGACAGATTATACTTAATATATGCAAAGAAAGAGGTTTTGATACACAAACTTCAGGTACAATTGTTTCCATTATTTTAATTGGATTATCTGCTTTTTTAACTGGCTTAAATTTATTTAATAAAATTGGAAAATTTGCAGGTGCTCGGATCTCTTATTCCAATTACTGGATTTGCAAATTCAATTGTATCTCCTGCTATGGAGTATAAGTCCGAAGGATATGTAATGGGCGTTGGAAGTAAAATGTTTACTGTTGCAGGTCCTGTTTTAGTATTTGGTATTTCAGCTTCTATCTTAGTTGGAATTGTATTTTTGATATTTAACACACAAAGTATGACTTTAGTTTAATTTACAAAGTTAGGGAGATGATATTTTTGGAAAAGTTAGGAAAACAAACTATTAAATTTAATACCCCTCCTACTATTGTAGAGTGTGGCTCTATTGTTGGTCCTAAAGAAGCTCAAGGTCCTTTGGCTAAATATTTTGACCAAACTTTAGATGATGAATTTTGGGGAGAAAAAACTTGGGAAAAAGCAGAAAGTAAAATTATAAAAGAAACTGTAAATACCGTTATTTCAAAATCTGGTGTTTCAGCAACTGACATAGATTGTATGTTTGCAGGAGATTTGTTAAATCAATGTATTTCTTCTAGTTTCGGTTTAAGAGAATTATCTATTCCTTTTTTTGGAGTTTTTGGCGCTTGCTCTACTTTTGCAGAATCTCTTTGCTTAGGTGCAATTTCTGTAGAGTCTTGGGCAAATTACGTTTTATGTGCTACTTCTAGCCATTTTTGTAGTGCAGAAAAGCAATTTAGGTTTCCATTAGAACTTGGAAACCAACGACCTCCTACAAGCCAATGGACAGTTACAGGGGCTGGAGCTGCAATTCTTGCAAAAAGTGGAGAAGGTCCTTTTATTACTCACATTACACCTCGGAAAAATTGTTGATATGGGAATTAAAGATGCTAACAATATGGGTGCTGCTATGGCTCCTGCATTTTCAGAAACTTTGATTACTCACTTTACTGATACTGGGCGAAATCCTAGTTATTATGATGCTATTATTAGTGGCGATTTAGGTCATGTTGGAAAAGAAATTGCAATTGATTTAGCCGCTTCTAAAGGCTACCAAATTAAATCAAACTATAATGACTGTGGTGTTTTAATGTTTGATAAAAATGCTCAAGATACTCATTCTGGCGGAAGTGGTTGTGCTTGTGCAGCAACTGTATTTTCTGGATATTTCTTTAAAAAATTAAAAGAAAAGAAAATGAAACGAATTTTATTAATTGCAACTGGTGCTTTAACGAATTCTACTACTGCACAGCAAGGAGAGTCTATTCCTGGTATTGCTCACGCAGTTAGTATTGAAATTTAAGAAGAAAGAAGGTCTTTTATGAATATAGATTGGGCAAATGTTTTTGATTGGATGATGCTATTAAAATGTTTTGTAACTGGTGGTTTAATATGTATTATTGGTCAAATTTTAATTGATAAAACAAAGCTTACTCCTGCAAGAATCTTAGTTATATTTGTAACAACTGGTGCTGTTTTAGGTGGTTTAGGTATTTATCAATATGTAGTTGATTTTGCAGGTGCTCGGTGCTACTGTTCCTCTTACTGGTTTTGGTTATAATTTAGCAAAAGGTAGTATTGAAGCTGTTAAGCAAAGTGGATTAATTGGCGCATTTACAGGTGGCGTTAAAGCTGCTAGTGGTGGAATTGCTGCTGCTGTATTTTTCGGATATTTGGCTTCTCTTATATCTAAGCCAAAAATGAAAAAGCAATAATAAAAGTTAGAGTTGTTATACTCTAACTTTTATTTATCGTTTTTATCAGACATTTTTTTATTTACTACATTCTCTACAATTTTTTCCACTTCACTGTAGTCAACATTAGTGTTGAAATTTTGTACTATGCTATTGTTACTTGCTTGCTTGTTTCCATCTAATACTTTTTTAAATAAATATCCTATAATTCCTATAAGTGTAGATAATAGTAAGCTAACAATAGCAACTATTAATGGATTATAACTTAATTGTTCCATTACTTTCACCTTTTCTTAGCTCAATAGTATTCTCATATTGTTGCTCATAACAGATATTAATTGATCAATGATTTCAATTTTTTCATCACTATCTGACAATACTTTTAATTGTGAAGTGGCAATAGAATATATTAAGTAATCTACAGCAGTTACTAAGTCTTTATTATCTGTGTTAGAAAGGACAAATCTTTCATAAAATGGATGATCTATATTCCATTCAATTATAGTTGTTTTTCCTTCTAAATGTGCATCAAAGATATTTCCTGTTCTACCTGCTGATACACTAATAAATTTTACTTCAACATTTTTCTTCTTTTTATTATCATTTATTAATGTTGAATTTTGTTTTGCTTTGCTTGAATTTTCTGATTCGGATTTTTCTTGTTTATCTTCTTCTGGTTCATATGTTTCTTCTGGTAGTTCTTCTGCTTTTGGTGTAATTAAAATATTAGATTTTGTATCAATTATTTTTTCTGCTTCTTCATGATTAATTTTATCGTCTATTATTTTGGTTCTTTCTTTTTTTGATAGATTTCCTATCATTTTTATTTGTTCTTTTAAATATTGTTGTAAGCTGTCATTTACAGAATCTAACATATCGATTTCATTTTTAGTAAAGTTAACTCCCATTGCTTCATCCATATCAGATTGAAATGAAATTTCTCCCCTAAATCTATTGTAATCATTGTGCTTTGCTATCCATGGCATATATCCAAAAGCAATTTCTCTACTGTTTCTTAAGATTGAAAACCCTTGGTTTGGTATGTTTATTTTTAATCTTTTAGATTCTTCTTTGGACATATTTGGTAATAATACTAATTTTGCATTTACAATTGATTGTCTTTCTATTCCATGCTTGTCCTTCCATTTTATTTCATAATTTTCATCACTATATACTTTTGTTTCTTTATTGTCTAAGAACAATGGATCATCCATTTGTACTTTAATGTCGTTTACATAGAATTCTATTTTGTTCATGAATTTTCTAAAAACTCTTGCAATTACTGATGTCATTTTATTAGAAAATTGATTCATGTTTTTTATTTTTATACCTTTACATTCTTCTAAGATAACTATAGTTCCACTTTTTTCGTCTTTTAATAGTTTAGTAAAAAGTTCTTTTTCTTCTTCATTGGCTTCGATTATTTGACTCACAAATTTGTTTTTTAATTTTACTACATTAATATCAACTGTGTTTTTCATAATTATATCTGAATGTACATTTTTTGTAAGTACGGTCGTTTTGTCCGCTATTGACATTGATGCTGTACTTAATCCCATACCAAATTTTCCTAAACTGTTATTGGTTTTTCTTATGACATCTGATCCTAGTTTTAATGATTCTGCTAATACTGGTAATGTCATACCTGTACCATTGTCTACAATCATAATTTTTTCTTTGTCAATATAAAGAGAAATTTTTGTTGCTTCTGCATCAATTGAGTTGTCTATGATATCACATAATGCTACCTCATTTTTGTACCCCAAATTTTGGAGTGCATAAATTAATATTGCCGCATTTGGCTCGTTTTCATGATTAAAATTATCCATGTAATTTTTTTCATTCATTTCTTGTTCCATAATGAAACCCTCCTTTAAAATTAAAAAAAGTCTATCTAGAATTGATAGACCTGACACATAAGTTCCATTACATACAATAAAATTCCTCTGTTTTTTTAGAGGTGCTTTTCTTATTTTTTTGTTGAACTTATGAGACCAGATGCTCTATCCAATCTACTTTTCTAACTTATTGTATAACTTTTTTTATTCTATGTCAAGTATTTTGTCAAATTTTGTATAAAAAAGTTACAGTTCAGACTTTGATTTACTGTTATAAAAAGTTAAATATATTTTTTATTAATAACTCCCAGCTGCATAACAGACTATAAAAAGGCTTTATAATTATAAAGCCTTTTAAATAGTCTGTAATTTGCTGGTCCCCCCGAATTGTTATTAATAAAAAATATATTGAACTTTTTTATATATAATTAAATTTAGTCTGAACTGTAACAAAAAAAGAATTAAAAATATCTACATTTTTAACTCTTTTTATACTTTATGCTTTTTTTGAAATTTCAGCAATTTCTGTAAATGCTTTTGGATCTGTTACTGCAATGTCTGCTAACATTTTTCTATTAATTGTAACATTTGCTTTTTTTAATCCTGCTATCATTTTACTATATGTTGTTCCATTCATTCTTGCAGCAGCATTAATTCTTGCTATCCATAATTTTCTAAAATCACTTTTTTTATCTTTTCTTCCAACATATGCATACATTCCAGATTTCATA
>CANRFX010000033.1 GCA_947629995.1 uncultured Clostridia bacterium
GCTTCTGTTACTGAAAAATCAAGCATTTCTAGCTTTTCTTGTTCTATTATATTTAATACTTTATATATATTATTAAAATTTCTTATAATACCATTTCCAACAATTGAAATTCTTGATATATCTTTTTTAACAATACTTTTTATTGTATTTTCTTCAATAATATCAGATATAACTGTTCCTGGTTTATCATTAAAAGTTGATTTTGTAATAATTGGGATTTTAAACTTCTCTCCTATCTCTACACAGCGATTATGAAGTACCTTAGCTCCTTCGTTTGAAATTTCTTTCATTTCTGTATATGAGAGAGCAGATAATTTTTGACTGTGCTTAAATTTATTGGGATCTGCTGTATAAACTCCGTCGACATCTGAATATATATAGCAATCTTTTGCATGTAATGCTGCAGCTATTGCAAGTGCAGTAGTATCAGAACCTCCTCTACCTAAAGTTGTTATATCCATATTTTCATTAATACCTTGAAAACCTGCAATAATTACGATTTTACCGTTTTCTAATTCTTTATTTATTCTAGTTAAATCAATTTGTTCTATAATTGCATTTTGATTTGTATTATTTGTAAAAATTCCGTGCTTGCCAACCAGTTAATGATATAGCTGGATAACCTAACTCATTTAGTAAAATACTTAATTTTGCACTTGATATTTGTTCTCCACTACTAAGTAATACATCCATCTCTCTATCTGTTATTGTATTTGACAATTCTTTTGCTTCTGAAATTAATTTGTCAGTTGTTTTTCCTTGTGCTGAAACTACAGCAACAACATTGTAATTTTTTTCTTTCATTCCTATAATTTTATTTGCTACTAACTTTAATCTTTCATTATCGGCAACAGAGCTACCTCCAAATTTTAAAACCATTGTATCCATTTTTATCACGTACCTTTTTCTAAAAAATGTAACGAAAATATTAAAATTTTAATATTCCCTATTTATTATTATATGAGTCTAAATTTATAAAGTGTATAAGTATTTTATATGTTCATTCTTAAATAACTTTCCATAAAATCATCTATTTCTCCATCCATAACTGCTTGAACATTGCCAACTTCATAGTTTGTTCTATGATCTTTTACCATTGTATATGGGCAAAATACATAAGAACGAATTTGGCTTCCCCATGCAATGTCTTTCTGAATTCCTTTTAAATCTTCTATTTTTTCTTTATGTTCTTTTTCTTTTAAGTCAAACAATTTTGATTTTAACATTCGCATAGCTGTTTCTCTATTTTGAAGTTGCGAACGTTCTGATTGACAGGCTACAACTATATTCGTAGGAATATGAGTAATTCTAATTGCAGAAGATGTTTTATTAATATGTTGTCCACCTGCACCGCGATGCTCTGTAAGTATCTATTCTTAAATCATCTGGATTAATTTCAATTTCAATATCATCTGTGATTTCTGGTAAGACTTCAACTGATGCAAATGACGTATGTCTTCTGCCACCACTGTCAAATGGTGAAATTCTAACTAATCTATGTACTCCCATCTCAGATTTCATATAGCCATAAGCATTTTCTCCTATGATTTCAAATGTTACACTTTTTAATCCTGCTTCTTCTCCTTCTAAGTAATCAATTTCTTTTACTTGATAATTATTTTTTGTTGCCCATCTTGTATACATTCTGTATAGCATTTCTGCCCAATCTTGTGATTCAGTTCCACCTGCACCTGGATGAATTGTTACAATTGCATTATTTGAATCATATTTACCAGATAAATATGTTGTAATTTCAAATTTTTCTATTTCTTTTTGTAATTTAATAGTATTTTTTACAACTTCTTTTGCCATTTCTATATCTTCTTCTATTTCAAGTAATTGTGTCAATTCTTGCAAATTTTTAATTTCATTTTTAATTTGATTATATTTACTAGTTTTTGATTTTATTGATTTTATTTGTGTTAATATTTTCGTGGAATTTTTGCTATCATTCCAAAATTCACTTTGAGTTGTTTTGCTCTCTAACTCTTTTTGTTTTTTTTCTAAATTTGTAATGTCAAAGAGACTCACCTAATTTCTCTATTTTTTCTTGTAATTGTTGTAATTGCCTGGTGTTTTCTTCTAATTCTAACATTTTTATCACTCCTATTTTTTATTCCATTTGTTATAAATTATATCATACTTTACAATATTTGTCTTAATTTCACACAAATTTTATATATTTAATCTATTTACAATTTTTATTTTTATTTATTTTGAAATTCTTTTAAATATTTATTTGTAAATTCTTCTAATTTATCTTTATTATTTTCTAATTTCTTTATTAGTTGATTTGCGTGGTTATAAGCCATATTATAATCTTCTTTATTTACTTCGAGTCTATCATATGCAGCTTGAAGTTCATCTTCATCAAGTAAAATTATTTCTCCTGCAGGATTTACTACAACATCTAAATATAAATCATCTTCATATGGTATATCGTTCTCTTTTCCTATTCTTCTTGCAATATCAAAGTACCATTCAATAATTTGAGCATTTTCATCATACATAGCTGTTAATTTTATTTTTGAATTATAATCATAAAATTCAAGCCATTCGTGTCCGTCGTCCATAATAGGTTTACCATTTGGTATAGTAATCTTATTTATAACATCTTTAAAATGATAATAACAAATATCTCCAGTAAATTCATTATTGGCTACAGAAATAATTTTATATAATGTATTTTGAGTTTTTCCATCAATATGTCTATCTGCATATCTTTTCTTCAAACTAATCCAATATCTTTGTACTATCTTATTATCAATATCTACTTCATTTTCAAGAATTCCACCATTATTTATAATACTTTTAGCTGAACCTATATTAGTTTTATCGCAATCCATTAAAACATTATCAATACCTAGTTCTTTGCATTTTTTTAATGCTAATCTTATTTGCTCTGTAGCATAACCTTTTCTTCTTTCAGAAGGTCTTACACTATCTCCTATATGTCCTCCATATTGTAATAATTTTTCATTTAATTTATGCCTAATTTGTAAATTTCCAACAACTCTATTATCAGATTTTCTTACTGTTAAATATAATGTTGCAGGAACTCTATTATCTTCAATATTTTTTTCAGATAAATCATTTTGCACTCTACTTAACCATTCATCAAAATTTTTAATTCGATCTAGTCCTCCATCTCCTGCTATTTCATATTCTCCATTATCAAAAAATTCTTGTAGATATTCTTCAATTTGATTTTTATATTCTAGTGTTGGAAACACTAATTCTAGTTCATCTTGCAATTCATTCATTTCTATCACTTCCCTTATAAAAATAAGTCTCACAAGGAAATCCTATTAAGACTCCTTTGTAAGACTTTAAAAATCTATATATCGTGTAAATAACCATCTATCATAGGTTTTAAGCATTCTTTCCGTGACAATTCTTATACTTCTTTCCTGAACCACAAGGACATGGATCATTTCTACCAATTTTTGGTCCTTCATTGCGAACAGTTCTATCAATATCTGTTCCTATTTTAGCTCCTCCATCTACACTATGAATTGCCTCTAATGCTGCACCAGTTATTTTAACAGTTTCTTGTCTTTTGGTTTCTCCTTGTTCTCTGATATGCATTAAAATTTTTGTTACATCATACTTAATATCATTTACCATTTCTTCGAACATATCAAAACCTTCTAAACGATATTGAACAACAGGATCTTTTTGACCATATGCTCTTAAACCAATACCATTTTTTAGTTCATCCATACTATCAATATGGTTCATCCATTTTTCATCAACAACTTTAAGCATTACAACTCTTTCAAGTTCTCTCATTTGTTCTGAACCAATTTCTTGTTCTTTTGCATTATATATATCCATTGCTCTTTTCTTTAATTCTTCTGAAATTGCGCCAGAATCTTTTTTATTGCTTTGGATGAAGTCTAGCATATCTATTCCAAAAGTTCCGTTTATTTCTGTATTTAAAGACTCTACATTTAGTTCAGAAGTTTCTGGGTCAACAAACATTTGCACAATGTTTTCAGCAACAAATTCAATCATACTTATAATATTATCATGGATATTTTCGCCATCTAAAACTTCTCTTCTTTGTTTGTAAATTATTTCTCTTTGGGTATTCATAACATCATCATATTTTAATACATTTTTACGAATACTAAAGTTTCTTCCTTCTACCTTCTTTTGAGCATTTTCTACTGCATTTGATATAATTCTAGAATCTATTGGCATATTTTCGTCTGCACCTAAAGTGTTGTATACTTTAGTAATTGCATCTCCACCAAATATTTTCATCAAATCATCATCTAATCCAATGTAAAATTTAGATTCACCTATATCTCCTTGACGTCCAGAACGTCCACGTAACTGATTATCAATTCTTCTAGATTCATGTCTTTCTGTACCAATAATTTTTAAGCCGCCAGCTGCAATTACTTTTTCTTTTTCTTCTTTAATTTGCTCATCATATTTTTTAACTAATTTTTTAAATTGCTCTCTTGCATTTAAGATTTCTTGATCATCTGTTTCATAGTAAGTATCTGCTTCTTGAATTAATTCAGCAGATATTTTGTTTTTTCTCATTTCTTCTTTTGCTAAAAATTCACTGTTTCCTCCAAGCATAATATCAGTACCACGACCAGCCATATTTGTTGCAATGGTTACTGCGCCAAATTTACCTGCTTGTGCTACAATTTCAGCTTCTTTTTCATGATATTTAGCATTTAATACTTCATGTTTAATACCTTCACGTTTTAATAAACCACTTAATTTTTCTGACTTTTCAATTGATACTGTACCAACTAACACTGGTTGTCCTTTTTCATGACTTTTCTTAATGCTTTCTACAATTGCTTTGTATTTTGCATTTTCATTTTTATATATTACATCATTTTCGTCTTTACGAATCATTGGTTTATTTGTTGGGATTTCGATAACATCTAAGTTATAAATTTCTTCAAATTCACCTGCTTCTGTCATAGCAGTACCAGTCATACCAGATAATTTATCATACATTCTGAAGAAGTTTTGGAATGTGATAGTTGCAAGTGTTTTTGATTCATCTGCGATTTTTACATTTTCTTTTGCTTCAATTGCTTGATGAAGCCCATTATTGTATCTTCTTCCATACATAATACGACCTGTAAATTCATCAACAATTAATACTTCTCCATCTTTTACGATATAATCAATATCTTTTTTCATAACACCATGTGCTCTTAAAGCTTGATTAACATGATGTACTAAAGTAGAATTTTCTAAATCGTTAAAGTTTTCTAAACTAAAATATTCTTCAGCTTTTTTAATACCTTTTTGTGTTAATGATGCTGATTTTGCCTTTAAATCTACAATATAATCATATTTTTCGTTATCTTCTGCTTGGTCAAAATCTTTTACATCTTCTTCTACAATTACTTTTGGAGTTAATCTTTTTACAAAGTCATTTGCTTTTTTATATAAATCTGAAGATTCATTTGATCTACCAGAAATAATAAGTGGTGTACGTGCTTCATCAATTAAAATACTATCAATTTCATCGACAATTGCATAATGAAGACCTCTTTGAACTAGTTGATCTTTATAAATAACCATATTATCTCTTAGATAATCAAACCCAAATTCATTATTTGTACCATAAGTAACATCTGAATTATATGCTTCTTGCTTTTCTTTTGGACTCATTCCATTTATAACTAAGCCAACAGATAATCCTAAAAATTTATAAACTTTTCCCATCCATTCACTATCTCTTTTTGCTAGGTAATCATTTACAGTAATAACGTGAACTCCTTTTCCTTCTAATGCGTTTAAATATACAGGTAAAGTTGCAACTAATGTTTTTCCTTCTCCTGTTTTCATTTCGGCAATTCTACCTTGATGTAATATAATTCCACCAATTAATTGAACATCAAAGTGTTTCATTCCTAAAACTCTTTTTGAAGTTTCTCTTACAACCGCAAATGCTTCTGGCAAAATATCATCTAATGTTTTACCATTTTTTAATTCTTCTTTAAAATAGTTTGTTTTTCCTCTTAACTCACTATCACTTAATTTTGAAATTTCTTCTTCTAAACTATTAATTTTTTCTACAGTAGCCATAATTCTTTTTACTTCTTTTTCACTATATGACTTAAATATTTTTGTGAATATACTCATTTTGACTTCCTTCCTTCCAAGCTTTTTATATTTATACTTTCTTACTATATCATTAAAATTGCTTTTTAGCAAGTATTTTAACATAAATATTATGTAAAAATCATAAAATTTTTCATATTTTTAAAACAACTACATAGAATTTAATAAAATTATTAATTATGAGAGGTAATTTTTCTATGTTTGTTTATAATGTTAAAATTAATGGAAGTAAAACTTTTAAATATTTTTTTGTTGGAATTGTATTGTTAGTAGTTATTATTGTTGGTATAGTAACTTTAAAAATTTTCCACGGTGCAATAAACAATCATGAGACTTCTTCTTGTATGCCACAAAATAACGTTTTTAAGATTACCGCTAGCAATTATACTAATGTTTTAAAAAGCGTCCATGATAATATAGATGATTATATAGGAATAAATATTAATTTTACAGGATATGTCTATCGTATGATAGATTTTAATGAAAATCAATTTGTTCTTGCCAGAAATATGGTTATTTCATCTGATTTACAAACAGTTGTAGTTGGTTTTTTATGTGAATGTGAAGAAAGTAAAAACTTTAATGATAATGATTGGATAGAAATAACAGGTACTGTTACAAAAGGCGATTATCATGGTGATATGCCTATTATAAAGGTAACAGAAATAAAAAAAGCAAGTAAACCAAACGAAGAATTAGTTTATCCTCCAGATGAAAGTTATATACCAACAAGTGGAATAATTTAAAATGAGTAGCTTTTTAATACTACTCATTATTTATTATTATCTTGATTCAGCTTGCCAACTATCTTTTATATGTTTCATAATTGGTTCTGCTTTTGCTTGTTGCAGTTTAAGTCTTTCAAGAGGGTTGTTGTCATAAAAATTCATCAATTTTAGTGATTCTTCGTCGCTTTTATTTTCTTTTTCGTGTGATTTCCTTACTTCGAACATTCTATCTCTACCTTTTTGTGTTAAAGCATACTGAATTAATTTTGAAATTGAAAGTTTTAATGATTCTTCACATTCAGATTCTGAATGTTCTGTTCCATCGATTTCCTGTCTTACTTTTTCCATTTTAATTCTTTGTGCATAATAATTCTTCTTTAGTTGTTCAATGTCTTCTGGTGAAATTGGTTCAATTCCATGTCCTTCTCCATTCAAAATTCTTTCTTTAACAAAATGCTTATAAAGTGCTTCAACTTCTTCATTATCCATTCTTCCAAGTATATTGATAATTTTTTCATCTACTGTAATATCTTTTTGCAAATCACTTCCATCAAATAATACCCTTTTAGAAGATATTGTTTTATCAATAGGAGTATTATAATACAAAGATTTATCCGGGATTCTTGTTGAATTATTTTTATAATACGCATATAATTTTGTTAACATCAAGGTAATCCTTTCTACATTTTCACCTGTTAATAATCCTGCTTTACCATCCATATCCATTGTAAATAAAATAGGTTGATAAATCTTTTTAATTTGATTTAATTCTCTCATTCCTTCCATATGGTCGTCAATACAACCTTTTTCTATTGTTTCATCTACTAATTTTTGTACAATAGCTTTAATTCTTTCTACTTTAGGTGTTTGTATAAGTTCTATTAATTTAGAATTGCGCAAAATATCCATATTAATGATTTCTGATACTTCATCAATATCACCATTTATATAATCTATTTTATCTGATTGCCTAATGGCTTGAATTACTAAATCTTCTGGAATATTGTCTTCTGTTACTCTACTAGTACTATGTGATAAAATTCCTTGTATAATTCTATTAAAATCTATTTTATTTTCATCAATATCAGATTTTTTAATCAATTCATATATCAATTTTGCACTCTGTTCATTATGTTCAAAACTAATATTTCCAGCAAAAGTATCATTATGCCCTTGATTCATTTCATATTCTTCACCATACATTTCTCTTCTTTCTGCTAAAATTCTATCTAAATCTTTCCTTGTTAAATTTGCTTGTTGGAAACATTTATTTAAAATTCGTTCTCCTAAATGACCAAATGGTGTATGTCCTAAATCATGTGATTCTGCAATAATTTGAGTATATAATAATTCTCTTTGTAAATTTAGTTTATACACTTCACTTTCTTTTATCTCGTCATCAACTGCTGTTTCATATAATAATCTTATAATTCTTTTTGCAATTGCTGTTGTTCCATCTGTATGTTTTTTTCTATCACGGAAAATTTCCAATGAATTTTTCCCAATCAACTGTGTTTTTCCTTCTAATAGATAGTAATCATCAGATTTTCTAATTATTTCATTTAATCTTTTTAATTCAGAAATCTCTCTTTTTAAACTTTCTATATCTTCATCTAATGTTAAGGATAAATTTTTGTATTTTAGTTTCATAAAAAAACCTCCACATTTCATTTACTTTCAATTATACCATATTTTAACATAAATATAAAGTAGAATTGTATATTTCTTTACTTTTTCTACACATTATGATAAAATAAAACAAATTTCATATCGGAGGTAATATATGAAAAATGAATTAATTTTAATATTAGATTTTGGTGGTCAATATAATCAACTAATTGCACGAAGAGTAAGAGAATGCAATGTTTATTCTGAAGTTGTTCCCTATTCTATTTCAATAGAAAAAATCAAAGAAAAAAATCCAAAAGGAATAATCTTTACTGGCGGGCCAGCGAGTGTTTATGGAAAAGATGCACCAGTATGTGATAAAGAAATTTTTAATCTTGGTATTCCGATTCTTGGTATTTGTTATGGAATGCAACTTATGACAAATATTTTAGGTGGAATCGTTGCAAAGGCTAATAAAAGAGAATATGGAACAACTGATGTTTCAATTAATAACTCTTCCCTACTTTTACAAGGATTTGGAAAAACAAATGGATTTTTGATGAGTCATACTGATTTTGTTGAAACTGTTCCAGAAGGCTTTAAAAATATTGGTTCAACTTCTTCTTGTCCTAATGCTGCTATGGAAAATGAAACAAAAAAATTATATGGAATTCAATTTCATCCAGAAGTAAACAATTCTGTTAATGGAATTCAATTAATTAAGAACTTTCTATTTAATATTTGTAACTGTTCAGGCGATTGGGTAATAAGTTCTTTTACACAAGAAACTATACAAAAATTAAAAAATAAAATTGGTAATAAAAAAGCTTTATGTGCTTTATCTGGTGGTGTAGATTCATCTGTTGCAGCAGTTCTTCTTTCAAAGGCAATAGGTAAAAACCTAACATGTATATTCGTAGATCATGGTTTGCTTCGTAAAAATGAAGGAGATGAAGTTGAAAAAATATTTAAAGAACAATTTGATATTAATTTAATTAGAGTAAATGCAAAAGAAAGATTTTTATCAAAACTTGCAGGTGTTACAGATCCTGAGAAAAAAAGGAAAATAATTGGTGAAGAATTTATACGTGTATTTGAAGAAGAAGCAAAAAAAATTGGTACAGTCGATTTTCTAGTTCAAGGAACAATTTATCCAGACGTAATTGAAAGTGGCCTTGGAAAAGCTTCTGTTATTAAAAGTCATCACAATGTTGGAGGATTACCAGACTATGTAGATTTCAAAGAAATTGTAGAACCTTTAAGAGATTTATTTAAAGATGAAGTAAGACTAACAGGATTAGAATTAGGAATTCCAGAAAACTTAGTATATAGACAACCTTTTCCTGGACCAGGACTTGCAATTCGCATTATTGGAGAAATTACAGATGATAAATTAACAATTCTAAAGGAAGCTGATAGTATTTTTAGAGAAGAAATTGCAAATAGTGGTCTTCATAAGAGTATTAATCAATATTTTGCAGTATTAACCAATTTAAAATCAGTTGGAGTTATGGGTGATGAAAGAACATATGATTATACAATCGCACTTCGTGCAGTTGAAACAACCGATTTTATGACAGGAATTTGGAGCAAAATACCTTATGAAATATTAGAAAAAGTATCTTCTCGTATTGTTAATGAAGTAAAATATGTAAACCGTGTAGTTTATGATATTACTTCTAAACCACCTGCAACAATTGAATGGGAATAAAAATTGTCGCTTTGAATTGTCGTTGGGGACGGAGCATTTTGACAATTTTTTATTAAGTAGTTTTAATAAAAAGTTTAATATATTTTTTATTAATAACAATTCGGGGGGACCAGCAAATTACAGAATATAAAAAAGCCTTATGATAAGGCTTTTTTTATAGTCTGTTATGCAGCTGGGAGTTATTAATAAAAAATATATTAAACTTTATAAATTCTAGACATAATATAAAAAATTGTCAAAATGCTCCGTCCCCAGTGACAATCCAAAATGACAATTTATTTTTTATCAAAGATTGTTTTAAACACGCCTTGTTCAATTAAACTTGCAAAAATATTTTTAAATACAATTAGAATAATTGGACCAATTAACAAACCTATAATTCCAATAAATTGAAAACCCGTATACATTGCAACTAAAGTAAAAATTGGATGAACTCCTATATTTTTACTAACCAATTTTGGCTCTAGCAATTGTCTTACAACTGACATAATAATTAGTAACACAATAATTGCAATTCCTAAGTTAATATCTCCATTTATTGCAGAAATAATTGCCCAAGGTATCATAACTGTTCCAGAGCCGAAGAATTGGCAAAGCATCAACAAATCCGATAAATAAGGCTATTAATAAAGGATATGGTACATTAAATCCTGCAAATTG
>CANRFX010000034.1 GCA_947629995.1 uncultured Clostridia bacterium
AATAAATATCGTTAAAAGGGTTATCCCAAATACAGTTTTGTATTGACTGGAAGGAGGGGAATATAAATGTCAGAGATCAAAGTTAATAATGGTAATATAGAAGATGCCTTAAAAAGGTTTAAAAGACAATGTGCAAGAAATGGAGTTCTTCAAGAAGTACGAAAAAGAGAGCACTATGAAAAACCTAGTGTAAGAAGAAAGAAAAAATCAGAGGCAGCAAGAAAAAGAAAATTTTAGAAAATTAAAAGGTGGTGTTTTTTGACAAAATCAAAAGGCATCATTTTTTTTGGGTGTTTTTTGGGACGGGGTCAAAAAACACCCTCGAAGATAAATTGTCATTGGGGACGGAGCATTTTGGCAATTTTTTAATATCTAAAATTATATTAATATTTAAATTTTTTATTTAATAATCGTTTGAAAAATTGCCAAAATGCTCCGTCCCCAATGACAATTTCGTCCTCAAAAACACTAAAATTTAAGTATAATAAAATAAAAAATGTAGTATAATAAACAAAAAGGAGGAAAACAATGGAATATAAGCAAACAGAATTAAAGAAAGGGATTAAACTCCATTCTATTAAAACAGATAAATTTAAGACAAATCTAATAGCTGTATTTTTAACAACTAATCTTACAAGAGAAAATGTAACAAAAAATGCAGTTATTTCAGCAATTTTAAGAAGAGGTTCTAAAACCATGCCTTCACAGGAAGAAATTAGTAAACAAATGGAAGAAATGTATGGGGCAAGTTTTGACTGTGGATTAGATAAAACAGGGGACAACCAAGTATTAAAATTTTATATTGAAACAGTAAATGATAATTTTTTACCACAAAAAGGTGAAAATATGTTGAAAACTTCTATAGAAGAATTGTTAGACATTGTATTTAATCCATATGTAGAAAATGATAGCTTTAAGAAAGAATATGTAGATCAAGAAAAAAACAATATAAAACAAAGGATTGAAGGTAAAATCGATAATAAAGCAAGATACAGTATGGATAGATGTATTGAAGAAATGTATAAGGATAGTCCATTTGGATTATACAAATTAGGATATATAGAAGATTTAAAAAATATAGATGGAAAGAATTTATATTTATATTATCAAGAATTGATTAAAACTTGCAAGATTGATATATTTGTATCTGGGCAAATTGAAGATAGCATGGTGGAAGAATTGCAAAATAATGAAAATATAGAAAAATTACAAGAAAGAATACCAAAATTTGTTTTACCAAAAGAGCTAAATAAACAGCTTCCAAAAGAAGAAAAAGTTGTAACAGAATCAATGGAAGTAACACAAGGAAAACTCGTATTAGGATTAGATGTATCTCTTAATGATGAAGACTTAAGATATGATACTTTAATTTATAATAGTATATTAGGTGGAAGTGCTAATTCTAAAATGTTTCAAAACGTGAGAGAAAAGGCACATTTAGCTTATGTAGCAAGTTCTAGTTATTTACGCTATAAAAATAATATCTTCGTAAATTGCGGAATCGAAATATCAAATTATGAAAAAGCATTAGAACTAATAAAAGAACAGATAGAAGACATGAAAAAAGGAAACTTTACAGAAGAAGATATCGAAAATGCAAAAAAAGGTATTATAGCAACAATAAATACTATTGATGATGAGCAAGATACAGGAATTACTTATTATTTTGGACAAGAATTATCACAAAGTAATATAAGTATAGAAGAGTATATTAAAAGAATTGAAGAAGTGAATAAAGATGATATTATTAATATCGCACAAAATGTAGCAATTAATACAGTTTATTTCTTAAAAGATTAGATAACAGAAAAATTGTCGTTGGGTGTCGTTGGGGACGGAGCATTTTGACAATTTTTCAAACAATTATTAAATAAAAAATTTAAATATTAATATATTTTAGATATTGAAAAATTGTCAAAATGCTCCGTCCCCAATGGCAATTTCCACATGACAGATGCCGTCCCCAATGGCAACATTGTCAAAATGCTCCGTCCCCAACGACAATTTTTAAAATTATAGGAGGAAAGAAAATGCAAATTATTGAAAATTCGAAAGTAAAAGAAAAAGTATATATTGAAAAATTAGAAAATGGATTAACCGTAATGGTAATCCCAAAAAAAGGAGTTCAAAAAAAATATATGATATGGGGGACCCATTATGGTTCAAATGAAAGTAGTTTTATAGTCCCAGGGGAAAAAGAAGTTACAAATGTACCAAATGGTGTAGCTCATTTCTTAGAACATAAAATGTTTGAACAAGAAAATGGAACAAATAGTCTAGATGTTTTAACAGCACTAGGAGTAGAGGCAAATGCTTATACGACAAATGATCATACAGCATATTTATTTGAATGCACAGATAATTTCTATGAAGCAATGGATGAATTAATGGATTATGTACAACATCCATATTTTACAGATGAAAATGTAGAAAAAGAAAAGGGAATTATCGGCCAGGAGATAATGATGTATGACGATTATCCTGAATGGAAAGTATATTTAAATGCAATGAAAGCAATGTATCACAACAATCCAGTAAAAATTGATATTGTAGGAACAATAGAAACAATTAGTAAAATTGATAAAGAAATATTATACAAATGTTATCAAACCTTTTATAATCCATCTAATATGACGATGGTATTATGTGGGGATTTCAAACCAGAAGAAATTTTAGAAGAAGTAAAGAAAAGATTAATAAACACCAAACCAAGTGGAGAAATCAAAAGAATTTATCCAAATGAGCCAGAAGAAATTGTAAAAGAAAAAATAGAACAAAAATTAGAAGTAAGCCAAGCAATGTATGTAATAGGAATAAAAGATACCATAAATTGTGAACAAAAAAGTGAACTTGTAAAAAAACATTTAGCTATCGAAATGCTATTAAATCTAATAATAGGAAGGAGTTCAAATTTATACAAAAAACTTTATAATGAAGAGTTAATTTATTCACAACCAAGTTTAGAATACGAATTTACTAATATTTATGCTCATTGCTTAATTACAGGGCAATCTAATAATCCAGAAGAAGTATATAAAAGTTTCAAAGAGGAAGTATGTAAGTTAAAGCAAGAAGGAATTAATAAAGAAGATTTTGAAAGAATTAAGAAGATGATATACGGTGGTTATATTAAGGAATATAATGATGTTCAAGACATTGCAAAAATGTTTTTAGCAGATCATTTTAAAGGAATCAACAGTTTTGATTATTTAGAGGAAATTGAGCAAATTAATGTAGAATATTTAGAACAAATATTGAAAGATGTCTTTAAAGAAGAAAAAATGGTTCTTTCTATTGTAAAAAGTTAAGATAAAATGTATAAAAATAGATAAAAGAATTATGTAGCAAAAACAGTATTTTTTATGGAAAATAGAAAATGCTGTTTTAATTTGTTTTACCGTGTCGAAAAAAGTCATAAAAAGTCACACGAAAATTGACAAAAAGCCTTGAAAACACTTGACTTTAAGTTTATATTGTGATAATTTATAAATATACGAAAGATAACAAAAAATACTTATCTTAAGAAAGGATGGGATTGGTATATGTTAAATGATGAAATTTGTAAATTACGTGATAAATTAAATAAAAGTATTGAACAAGGCGAAGACTACAGCATTATCTATCAACTTAGTATTGAATTAGACGAACTAATAGCTAAGCATTATAAAGAACTAAAAGAAAATAATGGAAAATTAATGTGTAGAACAACTTAAAAATTGCCCAAAATATATTATATAACAAAAAAGTTGGTATATTAATAATATAGACTTATTAATATATCAACTTTTTCAATTTTCAAAACATATATATTAATGTAAAAATGAATTGAAAAATAGATAAAAATGTCTAGGAGTTTAATCCAAATAAAAACCTTGCTTTTTTAAAAAAAGTGTTATATAATTATTTGCCAAGAAAAGGAGGGACAACACAAGTGAGTCAGGAGCCTTTAAAAGAAAAAGAAATCGATAATAAAAATCAATATAGAAGTTTTAAACAAATAGTTAATATATTTTACAATGAAGAAATCAATGGAATTGGTTCAGAAGAAAAAATAATCCTAAAAAATAAAGAAACTATCAAAATTGAGCCTAAAATTATTTATGATAAATTTTCAGGAGACATGAAAGTTGAATTCAAAATAGGAACAAATAAGATGTATAAAATAAAAGATTTATCTGATGTTTATACAAGAATGATAGAAAACAAGTTTTATAAATATGGAGAAAAATTACAATTTATCCATACACCAGAGGTATTTGAAGACAAAAGTAGAAAATTATTAGACTTTATTTTAAAATATTCTGAAGTTATTAAATATGCAAATTCCAACTCAAATAGCAACTATCGTTATTATGGTAAAGCATTAAGTGATACAAGTATCATATTAGGGAATACTGGAGTTGACGATTTATTTGAAGTATTAAAAGGTCAAAAAGTATTATTTCAAAAAGATTACAATACAGAAGAAATTGAATTGACAGAAGAGCAACCTAAAATCGAATTTAAATTAAGAAAAATAAATGAACAAAAATATTCTATTATTCCCAACATAGAAATTTTTAATGTAACAATTATTAAAGGAAAACAGTACAAATATGTATTAGATGATAAAAAAATGTATCGTGTTACAAAGGAATTTGAAAATACAAATCTTAGACTATTAGAATTATTTAGACAAAACTACATGACAGAGGTATTACTAGGAAAGGAAGAATTAACCCAGTTATTTTCAATAGTAATTCCAAAAGTAAAAGGTGCAATTAGAATCGAAAATATGCCTGAAGAAGAAGTAAAAAAATATCGTCCACAAGAATTACAAGTTAAAGTATATTTAGATTTTAATGAAAATGATTACTTAATTGCAGAAGTAAAATTTCAATATGGAGAAAAGGAATTTAATCCACTAGACGAAAAATTAAAAATTGATTTTCCAAGGAATCTAATCCAAGAAACAAAGGCATTAAATATATTTCGAAAAACAGGATTTATGTTTGATAGTAAAAACTTAAGATTTATTTTACCAAACAATGATAAGATTTATGAATTCTTATCAGAAGATATTAATTTTTATATGCAAAAATTTGAAATAATGGTAACAGATAGATTTAAAACTAAACAAATCATACAACCTAAAATAGGTGGTATCGGAGTAAAAGTTGAAAATGATTTATTATCAATAGATTTAAAAAACATTAATATTGATGCAAAAGAATTAAAAGACATAATGGAAAAATACGAATTAAAGAAAAAGTATTACAGATTAAAAGATGGTAGTTTTATTACACTTGATGATAATAAGCCAATTGACTTTTTAAATAAACTAGTAACTGGAATGGATATTGACTATAAAGAATTAGAAAAAGGAGAAGTAAAATTACCAATAAATAGAAGTTTATATCTAAATAGACTTTTAAAAGAAATAAAAGGTTCTGAAATCGTTAAAAATTCAGAATATAGAAGTATTATTAATAGATTAGATAAAGATCAATTGGAAGAAGAACTAAAAGTACCAGAAAATTTAGAAACAGTATTAAGATATTATCAAAAAACAGGATTTAAATGGTTAAAAACTTTAGATAGCTATAAATTTGGTGGAATTTTGGCAGATGATATGGGTCTTCGGCAAGACTATTCAAATGTTATCAATAATTGTAGATTATGTAGAAAATAGTGATCAAGAGGGAGACTTAATTCCAGGGCAAGAGCAAATTGAACATAGCAAAAATAAAAGAGCAAGTTTGGTAGTTTGTCCAAGTTCATTAACACTAAATTGGCAAAATGAAGCAAAAAAATTCACAAAAGAATTAAAAACATTAGTAGTGAAAGGAAATCTGCTAGAAAGAAAAAGACAAATTTCAGAATTAGATAATTATGATTTAATTATAACATCCTATGACTTATTAAAAAGAGATATTGACTTATACTTAGAAAAAGACTACAAATTTAGATATATTATAGCAGATGAAGCACAATATTTAAAAAACAGTAATACTCAGAATGCAAAATCAATAAAGCAAATAAATGCAGATACAAGATACGCCTTAACAGGAACACCAATCGAAAATTCACTTGCAGAATTATGGTCTATCTTTGACTTTATTATGCCAGGATATTTATTTACATATCGAAAATTTAAATCTATGTACGAAATGCCAATTGTCAAAGAAGAAAATGAAGATGCGATAGCAAAATTAAAAATGTTAATAGAGCCATTTGTGCTAAGAAGAACTAAAAAAGAGGTATTAACAGAACTTCCAGAAAAAACAATGACAATCTTAAATAATGAAATGGGAGAAGAACAAAAAAATATTTATTTGAACTATTTAGCACAAGCAAAACAAGAAATAGCAGAAGAAATAGATTTAAATGGTTATGAAAGAAGCCAAATGCAGATATTAGCAGCCTTGACAAGATTAAGACAAATTTGCTGTCATCCATCTTTATTTATTGAAAACTATAAAGGAGAAAGTAGCAAATTAGAACAATGTATCGAAATTGTGCAAGATGCAACTAAAGGTGGTCACAAAATTTTATTATTTTCTGGCTATACATCAATGTTTGAAATTATAGAAAAAGAATTAAAACAAAAGGAAATACCTTACTTTAAATTAACAGGAAGCACAAAAGTAGAAGAAAGAATTAATTTAGTAGAAGAATTTAATCAAAATCCAAAAATAAAAGTATTTTTAATATCTTTAAAAGCAGGAGGAACGGGATTAAATCTAACAGGTGCAGATATGGTAATTCATTATGATCCATGGTGGAATTCATCTGCGGAAAACCAAGCAACAGATAGAGCTTATAGAATCGGACAAAAGAAAAACGTTCAAGTATACAAACTAATTACAAAAAACTCAATAGAAGAAAAAATATATGAGCTACAGCAAAAAAAGGCAAAACTAGTAGACAATATGTTAAGCACGAAAACATCATTTATAAGTAAATTATCAAAAGATGATATTATGAATCTATTTAGCTAGGGTGTTTTTTGGGACGGGGTCAAAAAACACCTTCTTTTAAAATATTTTTATTTGTATATTTAAAGAGCAGTTTTTATCAAAGGTGTTTTTTGACCCCGTCCCAAAAAACACCCTTAAAAAGAAAGGAAAAATAAAATGAAAGATTATATAACTATAATCGGAGGAGGCTTAGCTGGATGCGAAGCAGCTTATCAAATTGCAAAAAGAAATATAAAAGTAAAGTTGTATGAGATGAAGCCACAAAAATATTCTCCAGCACATAGTAATGAAAATTTAGCGGAAATTGTATGTAGCAATTCATTTAAATCAAATCTACTTACAAATGCGTGTGGATTATTAAAAGAAGAATTAAGAAGATTAGATTCACTATTAATTAAAATAGCAGATGAAACAAAAGTGCCTGCGGGTCAAGCTTTAGCAGTTGATAGAGAAAATTTTTCAAAAAGAGTAACTGAAGAAATAGAAAAAAATCCATATATTGAAGTAATAAAAGAAGAAGTTGTAGATATTAAGCAAATGATAAAAGATGGGATTGTTATTATAGCAACAGGACCTTTAACATCTGATAGTCTTGCAAAGGAAATTCAGAAGATAACTTCACAAGAAAAATTATATTTTTTTGATGCAGCAGCACCAATTATAGAAAAAGACAGTATTAATTTTGACATTGCCTTTTATGGAGATAGATATCATCAAGAAAAAAAGAAAGAAGAAACAATTGAAGAGTGGAAAGAAAGGCTAACCAAACAAGAAAGAGAAGAACAAAGTTATATTAATCTTCCTATGAATCAAGAGGAATATGAAAATTTTTGGCAAGAACTGATAGAAGCTGAAGTAGTAACATTACACGAATTTGAAAAAAGAGAAATATTTGAAGGTTGTATGCCAATTGAAATTATGGCAAAAAGAGGAATAGATACTTTACGATTTGGACCTTTAAAACCAGTTGGATTTGATGATCCAAGAACTCGGAAAAAGACCATATGCCATTGTACAATTAAGGCAAGATGATAAACAAGCAAGCCTATATAATATGGTTGGATTCCAAACAAACCTAAAATTCAAAGAGCAAAAACGTATATTTAGTAAAATACCAGGATTAGAACAAGCAGAATTTGTAAAATATGGCGTAATGCACAGAAATACATATATAAATTCTAGTAAACTATTAGACAACACCTATAATTTAAAAAACACACCCAATTTATATTTTGCGGGGCAAATAACAGGTGTAGAAGGTTATGTGGAATCAATATCTTCTGGTATGGTTGCGGCGTTAAATGCAAGTGATGTTTTTTGGGACGGGGTCAAAAAACACCAATTTTCAGAACATACTGTAATTGGTGCGTTAGCAAAATACATTTCAACACCAAATGAAAAATTCCAGCCTATGAATGCAAATTTCGGCATTTTGCCAGAATTGGAAGGAAAGAAAATTAAAGATAAAAAAATGAGATATGAAAAATTAGCAAAAAGAAGTTTAGGTCAAAATATTGCAAATATGAGAGAAATATGTTAAAATATATAATAGGTGATAAAAATTTTTTATAAAAAGGAGAAAATTATGGGAGAAAAAATTAGTTATGAAGAACTAAAAGAATTGATGGAAAAAATAAATGTTGCTATGGTAGGATTAAAAGGTAGACAGGTAGATATAACAAATAAGGAAAAAAGTTTATATGAAGAAACAGCAATTCTTAAAGTTGAAAAAGGAAAAGAAGAATTAAAAAATTTAAAGGATACAAAGCAAGAATTTGATGAAATGACGATGAATAGTATTGAGTATGCTAGAAAACAAATATCATCACTATTAGAAGAATTAAATGATGGTGTTAAAGATACAATCAATAGTATGCTTGAAAAAAAGAAAGATATAGAGCATAAGTATGAATCATTTAAAGAAAAAGATTTAACAGATGATAAATTAGCTATGGTAGAAAAAAGTTTTAGAGATAATATGAACAAAGTTGATAACGATATGAAGAAATTTCAATTAGAATTACTTGAAAAAAAGAATAAATTAAGCGAATACGAAAGAGATATTTCTCAATATGAATATGCAATAAAAAGTGGAAATTATGATGATATAAAATTATATGAAGGTATACCAGATAAAAAATTAAGAAATACATATGGAATTGAACCTGAAAAAGAACCTATTAGTTCTGAAACAGAAGATAATAAAGATTATAGCAAAATAGAAAAAGATGATGACATAGGTGAAAAAATAAAAAACGTTGAAGAACAAATGAAATTAGACAATAGAGATTATAGTAAGATTCATTTGCAGAAAAATCCACCACCTTATTTAAAAGAAATATCAAGAGACGTGAAGAAATCATTGAATAAAAAATCACTAGATAAATTAAAAATAAACATAGGTAGAAAAGGAAAAATATCATTTAATGGAAAAACCTATAGAGTAGGAAGAAATGTTATAAAAGAAGGCGTTAATTTAACTCGGATACGAGGTCATTGATATTCTTAAGAAAACGGGATTAAATGTAACAAATGTATTGAATGAAGCAGTAAGAGAAGGTATGTCAAAAAATTTCTTAGATTCAACAGTTATATATATGTTATCAAAAAGTAAAATTGATGAAGAAAGCAAGAAAAATATTATGAAACAATATATTACAGACTCTTGCGATGCATTGACAGGAAAAAATAGCAAAAATAACTGTAATATAACTTATGATGAAAAGGATTTATCAAAAACAAATATATTATCTAGAATGATGAAAAGAGAAGTTAATAATGATGAAAAATATAGAATATTAGGTATAGCAAGAAAACAGGCAAGATATAGTTTAGCAAATATTAAAGGTGAATATAAACCAAGTATAATGTCAAGATTTGTTAACTTAGTAACTAAAAGCAATGTTCCTACATTTCCAACACTTGCAGATCAACAAAAAGCTGCTGAAGAATATAATAAATTACGTGATGAGAACAGATTAGATGAGATTTTTGATTTTAGATTTAGCGATGAAACAAAATGGGAAGGTTTAACTAAGGATCAAAGTGAAGAGTTGTTTGATTTGTATCATAGCCAAAAAAGACAAGAAAGGAATAAAGACAGATTTAAAGGAATACATAAGGTAGAAAATAAAGATGGAAAAATAGAAAAACAAGCTATAGAAAATATGGGAAATAAGCCAAAAGAAAAAGATGATGATGATAAAATTTTAAATATAGACGAGGTAGATATTTAGAATAATGATAATTCTGAAAAAAATAATTTATATGAAAAACTTGGAAATGAAAAAATTTCCAAGTTTTTTATTGACTTATTCGTATTAACGTGATACAATATAAGGCGTTATGATAATTGCTCATATTATGCAATTCCGTAGCAAAGTAGGAATACTTTTTGACCTAAATATTTCAAAAATATTACAAGAAAAATAAAAAAAGTCAAAAAGGAAAAAACAAAATAGGAGGTGAAATTTAAGTGCCAACAATTAATCAATTAGTAAGAAAAGGAAGAAAAACAGGAGTAACAAAATCAACTGCACCAGCTCTTCAACATGGATGGAACTCAAAAGAAAAGAAAATGACCAACAATAGAGCACCACAAAAAAGAGGAGTATGTACAGTAGTAAAAACAGTTACACCTAAAAAGCCAAACTCTGCTTTAAGAAAAGTTGCCAGAGTAAGACTTTCTAATGGTTATGAGGTTACATCTTATATCCCAGGTATAGGACATAACTTACAAGAACACAGTGTTGTATTAATTAGAGGTGGTAGGGTAAAAGACCTTCCAGGTGTTAGATACCATATCATAAGAGGAACATTAGATACAGCAGGTGTTAAAGATAGAATGCAAG
>CANRFX010000035.1 GCA_947629995.1 uncultured Clostridia bacterium
CATAGTAACTTTTTCAGTTGTACCTATTTCTACTTCTATACTTTTAAATTTTTTCTTATATTTTTCAAATAACAAATAGCCTCCATATGCACCCTCAACTAATGCAATTATTAAACATATGGAAATAACTATTTTTGAAGCAGAAATTTTTCCAGTTTTATTATTTTTCTCATTTTTCTTATTTTCATTCATAATTCTATTCCCTCTAATTATGATATTTTTTTACATTATATTAATTTTTTTGATAAAACTCAAGACTTTTTGAATATTTTTGCAATTTTTGTATATTTATGCTATAATCACTTTAATTTATAATATAAATGGAGTTTTGTAATGAAGAAAAAATTGATTTTAATATTTATAATTATTGTACTAATTTTTTTAGGAGTTTTTGCTTTTTTATATTTTAAGGATAATAAAGATTCTAATTACGAAAATTATAACTCTACTGCTAATAATACTATTAATAATAACGCTATTGAAAATGCTACTAATAATTATGTTGATGATTCTTTTGTTGATATTGAACTTGAAAAGCCTACAATTTCAGAAGAAGAAAAATACAATGAAAATAAATATAATGGTGATTTTGAACTTCCTATAGATGGCTGTACTGGATATGCTTCTGTCTCTTTACCTTTATATGCACAAATAAATAGTAGTGTAATAACTAACTTAAAGCCCGGACAAGCTTTTAAAATTGTATCTGAATCTGGGGATTTTTTTAAAGTTGAATTATCAAATTCGACTTGTGGGTTTGTTGAAAGTAAATATTGTTTCGTTAATCTACCCGATATAATTCCTTCCATTATTTATGATGATACAAATAGTTATAAATCTATATTTCGCTCTTCTGGTTATGCTTTAGAAAATATTACTGATAAGCAACTTTATAATGTGTATATTCATAATAATCGTTTGGAAAAAGATGAATTTTTAATGCCTCTTCTTTATCCTATGTCAAAAAAAATAGCTCAAGTACAAAAAAAGGCTTTAGAAAATGGTGATAGCTTAAAAATATATGAAACTTTTCGTCCTTATGAAGTACAAATGAATGTCTCTAATTCACTGACTAAATTGATGAATTCTAATGAAACTGTAAAAAATGGAATTACAACATTACCTTGGGACAAAAGTTGGTTTATTGCTGTTCAACTTTCTAATCATCAAAGAGGCGTTGCACTTGATGTTAGTCTTGCTAAAATTCAAGAAAAGGAATACAAATCTTGTGGTCCTTATTCATACTTTACTGTGTCAAAATATGAAGAATATAAAATGCCAACACAAATGCATGAATTAAGTAGGGCTGCCGCTACATTTTCAACTCCAGTAGATAGTAAGTCAAAAACTGCATGGAAAAATGTAAAATTTGCTCCTTCTATGAATGATGCAGCAATTAAACTTCAAAATTATTTTACTTCTTTTGGGCTAACTCCTCTTGCTTCTGAATGGTGGCATTTTAATGATTTAGATACAAGAGAACTTACTAAAAATAATAGTAGTAATGGAAAATATTACTTGACTGAGTGTTTAAGTAGTATTCCAAATTAAATAAAATTATAAGGACTGTCTGTTTTACAAGTTAGTCCTTTTTTATATCTTCTAGCAACTTTTCCTTTATTTCTAAAGGTAGCAATAAAATATCTCTTATTTTCTCTTTACTTATAATTTCTGGTATATAATTTCCACTATCTTTATAATATGGATCACCAGAAAACTCTGGTCCATCTCCTGTTCCAAATTCTCCATCAACATATTCACACAAATAAAAAATCTCTCTTTGTTCAAATTTTTCAGAATCCATCTCATATAACTTTTTTACTACTTTTACATTAATACCTAATTCTTCTTTTATTTCTCTGATTGTTCCCTCTTCTTCTGTTTCTCCTTCTTCTAATCCACCACCTGGAAATGTATAATAATCTTGATAATCCTTTCTTTTTTTTACTTCTGTTCTATGCATTAATGCAATTCCATCTTGCATAGGAATAATTCCTGCTACTCTAGTTCTTTTCATTTTACTACTCCCTTCTATTATTAATTTAAAAAACCTCTCCCAAAAAAGGAAAAGTCTTTTCTATTTTAATCCATTTCTTATGTAAAGTCAAATTAAATTTCTTCAATAATTACATTAGATTTTCCTATAATATTTTCAAAAACTTCTTTAATGCTATCTGTTAAATAAATTTGACCACATGGCTTTGTTTCCTCATTTATTTTTATTTGCACATTAATATTATTTTTATCTCCTTGGAAATATCGAAGTGCACCTCTTAATTTATCTTTTTCATCTTCTGTTGCATTTGTAATATTTAAAATAAATATTTTTTGTTTTTGCTCTCCAAAATCTTTTATTTCGCTAGCAATTATTGTAGTTGTATCATCTTCTCTAATGCTTAATCTTCCATCTACCATTACAATATTTTCTTCGACTAAACTTTTACCTGAATGTATATAAGCATTTTCAAATACAATTACTTCCGCTGTACCATATAAATCTTCAATTGTTACAAATGCCATAATTTTATTGTTTTTTGTATATTTCTTTTTTATTGAAGTTATTATTCCTGCATATTTTACTTTTTGACCATCTGTAAATTTTAATTCGTCACTTGGCGTTATTTTTTCTTCTAACAGATTTTGTGAATTCATTTGTTCATCAATATTTCTTAGTTGCATTGTGTTAATTGTAGTTTGTGCTTTAATCTCTTCTTTTAGTTTTGCCAAAGGATGCCCTGAAATATAAATTCCTAGCATTTCTTTTTCAATTGATAATAAATCTTTATTAGACATCTCTTCGTGTTCTTCAAAAGTATATTTTACTTCATTTAGTTTTTCCTTATCTTCGTTTGAACCTAAATCAAACATAGAAACTTGTCCATTAAATCCTTTTTTCTTTTCACTTTGAATAACATCTATTATGTTTTCAAAAGATGCTAAAAGAGTGCTTCTTGTGTGTTCAAATTCATCAAATGCTCCTGCTTTAATTAAACTTTCTATACATTTTTTATTTACTGCTTCTTCTACTATTCTTTCACAAAAATCAGTAAAACTTTTATAAGGTCCTCTTTCTTTTCTTTCTTTTACAATTGCGTCTACTGGCGCAATTCCAACATTTTTGATGCTTCCTAAGCCAAAACGTAATTTTGCAATTTGTGAATCTTTTGGCTTCGTTTCATCATATTCTGTTGTAAATTTTGTATCACTTTTATTTATTTCTGGCTTTAATATTTCAATTCCAAGTGATTTACATTCATCTATATATTGTGGTATTTTATCTAGATTTCCTAAAAAACTATTTAATGTTGCTGCCATAAATTCTGCTGGATAATATGCTTTTAAATAAGCCGTTCTGTATGCAATTACAGCGTAACACGCAGCATGTGATTTATTAAAAGCATATTTTGCAAATTCTGCCATTTCATCAAATATTTTATTTGCAGATGCTTCATCTATTCCATTTTTAACACAGCCTGGCACAATTGTTTTTCCATTTTCGTCTACTTGTCCATGAATAAATATTTCTCTTTCTTTTGCCATAACATCTAGCTTTTTCTTTCCCATTGCACGTCTTACTAAGTCTGCCCTACCGTAGTGAATAGCCTGCTAAATCACGTACAATTTGCATAACTTGTTCTTGATATACCATGCAACCATAAGTTACATTTAATATTGGCTCTAAACTTGGGTGTGTGTATTCATTGTGACCTGGATTTAACTTTCCTTTAATATATCTTGGTATTTGGTCCATTGGGCCTGGTCTATACAGTGAAACTCCTGCTATTAAATCTTCTAAGCAGTCTGGCTTTAGTTCCTTCATAAAGTTTGTCATACCTTGTGACTCAAATTGGAAAATTCCACAACTTTTCCCTTCTTGCCACAATTTATATACTTTTGGGTCTGACATTTCTTGGTCAAATTCTACATCAATTCCTCTATTTTCTTTCACTAAATCAATGGTGTCTTGAATTACGGTTAATGTTCTTAGTCCTAAAAAGTCCATTTTTAATAGACCTAATTCCTCTAAAGTTGTCATTATATATTGAGTTGATATTTGTCCATCTCTTACATATAACGGTACATACGTATCTACTGGGTCTTTTGTAATAACAACTCCGGCAAGCATGAGTGGATGCCTGCCTTGGCATTCCTTCTAGTCCCATGGCAATGTCTAAAACTTTTTTTACCATTTCTTCTGTTTCATAACGTTCTCTTAATTCTCTATTTTCTTCTAATGCTTTTTTAATTGTAATATGCAATTCATTTGGTATCATTTTTGCTAAATCATTTGCTTCTGAATATGGTACGTCTAGTACTCTTGCTACATCTCTAATAACCATTTTGGCAGCCATTGTTCCAAATGTTATAATTTGTGATACATGGTCATATCCATATTTATTTGATACATAATCTATTACATCTTGCCTTTTTTCATAACAAAAGTCAACGTCAAAATCTGGCATACTAATTCTTTCTGGATTTAAGAATCTTTCAAATAGTAATCCATATTTTATTGGGTCAATGTCTGTTATTTCAATAGCATATGCAATAATTGAACCTGCACCGAGAACCACGTCCGAGGTCCTACTGGTATCCCGTGAGTTTTTGCATAATGAATAAAGTCCCATACAATTAGAAAATAGTCTACATATCCCATTTTTTGGATAACGCCTAATTCATATTCTGCTCTATCTAATATTTCTTGTGATGGGTTTTCTCCATATCTATTTTTAATTCCGTCATCACATAGTTTTTTTAAGTAATCATAGTGTGTTTTATATTCTTCTGGCACATCATAGTTTGGCAAAATTGTGTGTCCAAATTCAAATTCCACATTACATTGTTCTGCTATTTTTACAGTGTTTTCGATTGCTTCTGGAATTGCTTTAAAATATTCTATCATCTCTTCTGGCGATTTTATATATAGTTCGTCTGTGTCGAATCTCATTCTATCTACATTACTCATTCTTTTTCCTGTTTGTATGCAAAGCAAAACTTCGTGATTATAGCTATCTTCTCTTTTTAAATAATGAGCATCATTTGTTGCAACTAGTGGAATGTCTAGTTTTTTTGCTAATGCTATTAACTTTTGGTTTGCTAAAACTTGCTCTTTTAGTCCATTATTTTGAATTTCAATATAATAGTCATCTCCAAATACCTTTTTATGCCAAAGTGCTACTTCTTCTGCTTTTTCGTTTTGCCCATTAGTAAGAGCTTGGTTTACTGCACCTGCTAAACAAGCGCTTAAACAAATAAGTCCTTCACTATATTTTTCTAGAACTTCTAAATCAATACGTGGTTTGTAATAATATCCTTCTACAAATCCTATAGATACTAATTTACTTAGGTTTTGATAACCTTTTTGATTTTTTGCAAGTAATATTAAATGGTAGTAATGGTTGTCAATATTTGGCTCTTTGTCAAAACGACTTCTTGGCGCTACATAAACTTCACATCCAATAATGGGTTTTATTCCTTCTTTTTTGCATGCTTTATAAAAGTCAATTGCACCATACATTACGCCATGATCAGTAATAGCAATTGAATCCATTCCAAGTTCTTTGGCTCTTAACGGTAAATCTTTTATTCTATTTGCTCCATCTAATAAACTGAATTCACTATGGACATGTAAATGAACAAAATTTGACATTATTTTCTCCTTTTTATTTGTTTTTACAATTTTACTTCTTTTGTTGATTTTCTATTACTTAACATACCCAAATTGATACAGATTTTCCTTTTACTTTAAAATTTCCATATCCTTCTTCATCAATTATTACTTCTTCTTTACAATTTCCAAGACTGTCAAGAAATTTTTCTCCCACTAATCCGAGTTCCAATATACATTCTTTTTTCACTATCTTCTTTGTTTGAAATAATAACTGCTAATCCTGATTTTAAATGTGATTCTTCTCCTTCTCTTGTCCAGCCAATACAATTTGGGCTATCAAAATAATCGTGTTGTTCTCCATAAGCCTTATCTTTTCGTAATTTTATTATTGTTTCCAATTCTCTGGTTGGTTCTATTTTGTTATGTGGTATTCCGTAAAAATCTCCATAGAATATACATGGATATCCGTCGCATCGTAGTAAAATTATACTGTATGCTGCTTGCTTAAACCATCCCTCTACAAAACTTTGCAAACTTTGGTCCGGCTGAGTATCATGATTGTCTACAAAAGTAACTGCTTTAGCTGGATTTTCTTTTACTAATGTTCCTTCTAGAATTTTAGACAAATCATAATTTTCATCTTTTGAAGCTGATTCTAAATTGTAATGTAAAGGTACATCAAATAAAGATATTTTTTCTTCTGTTTCTTCGATATATTTATGTAATTTAGAGACATCTCCACTCCAATATTCTCCTACTGTAAATAATTCATTTTTTGTTTTGTCTCTTAAATTTTGAATCCAATCTTTATAGAATTTACTGTCTATGTGTTTTACTGCATCTAGACGAAATCCATCTACTTTTGTTGTTTCTAAATACCAACTACCCCATTTATTACATTCTTCCACTACTTCTGGATTTTCAAAGTCAAGATCTGCTCCCATTAAATAATCATAATTTCCGTATTCTTCGTCTACTGCATCACTCCAAGCTTTATCTTTAAATTTGAAAATAGCATGTTCTTTTGATTTTTCGTCATAGTCTATTCCATCAAAATGAGTCCAGTTCCATTCAAAGTCAGAATATTTGTGCTTACGACCTGGAAATGTAAATTTTGTTGCTACTTTGACTGTTTCTTGGTTAGAAACTAATTCATTATGGTTTCCCCAGTCAACTTTAGTTGCTGGAATTGTTTGCAACATATCTGCTCCCATTTTATGGTTTAATACAATATCTGCATATGTTTCTATTCCATTTTGTTTTAAAGTTCTAATGCAATTTATATATTCTTCTTTTGATCCATATTTTGTTTTAATACTACCTTTCTGATTAAATTCTCCAAGGTCATATACATCATATACTGCATATCCAACTTCATCTTTTCCCCCTAATCCTTTATAAGCTGGTGGGAGCCATAAAGCTGTTATTCCAATATTTGCTAACTTTTCCGCATTTTTTGAAATATCGTTCCACAAATTTTGATTACATTCCATGTACCATTCAAAATATTGCATCATTATCCCATTTATTTGTTTCATTTTTTTGCATTTCCTTTTCTATTTTTAGTGTTTTTTATTTTTAGCCTTTTGATTTTTAGCTTTCTTATTTATTTTTTTATTTTAAATAAATTTATCATATTTTTATTCCTTTATCAAGTAATCTTTATTAGAAATTTCACTAAAAAGTACTACTTAATTACGTGAAAATATTACTCAGTTTTAAAATTTTGAAATATTTGACAATTACATTTTTTTTCATTATAATGTTTATTTGAAAGGAAGGATATATATGAGTTTTACTTTTGAAAGAAAAATTAATTATTATGAAACTGATAGAATGGGAATTGTTCATCATTCTAACTATATCCGTTTTTTAGAGGAAGCCAGATGTGATATGCTAGATTTTAGTGATATGCCTTATTCTGCATATGAAGCTCAAGGCATTATGATTCCAGTTCTTGGTGTTAATTTAGATTTTAAAAGACATGTTACTTTTAATGATGTTATTATAATAAAACCTTTTGTAAAAGAGTTTAATGGGGTTCGTTTGACAATGGGATATAGTGTAACTGATAAAAAAACTGGTGATATTGTTTTAACAGGAGAAACTAGACATTGTTTTACTGATTCGAATTTAAAACCTCTTAATTTAAAAAAAGCTTGTCTTGATTTTTATGAAAAATTTGATAACTTAAAAAATTGTCGTCGGGTGTCGTCGGGGACGGAGCATTTTGACAATTGTCGTTGGGGACGGGGCATTTTGACAATTTTTTATTGTCGTTGGGGACGGGGCATTTTGACAATTTTTTATTAAATAGTATTTAAAAAAAAAGTTTAATATATTTTTTATTAATAACAATTCGGGGGGACCAGCAAATTACAGACTATTAAAAAGGCCTTATGAATATAATGATATAAGGCTTTTTTTTATAGTCTGTTATGTAGCTGGGAGTTATTAATAAAAAATATATTAAACTTTTTTATTTGCACGTTATTCGCAAAAAATTGTCAAAATGCTCCGTCCCCGACGACACCCGACGACAATTTTATTCATCCCATTCTAATTCCCAGCCTGCAATTATTACTGTATCTCCTATCTTTACACCCATTTCTTTTAACTTTTCGTCTATTCCCATATTTTTTAAGCTTTTTTGTAAGTAATACATAGATTCATTATCCTCTATATTAACTCTTCCCATTAATCTTTCTGCTGCTTTTCCAGATACAATAAATACACCATCTTCTTTTTTTATTGTCCATTGGTCTTCCTTTTCTGCTAGAGTATAAATCACTTTTTGTTCATTTTCTGTTAATTCTTCTTTTGGCAAATGCTTTAAAGTTTCAGTAACAAAGTCTATTAATTCTTCCACACCTTGTCCTGTTATAGCAGATATTTTATAAAGTTCTAAATTTTCTTTTTTAGCTAAATCCTCTACTTGTTTTATTATTTCATCATTTCCGGCAAGCATCTACTTTGTTTGCCACTATAATTTGTTTTCTTTTTGATAATTTTTCACTATATTTCTTTAATTCCTGATTAATAGTATAAAAGTCTTGCACTGGATTTCTTCCCTCTAGTCCTGATACATCTAAAAAATGTAATAATAGCCTTGTTCTTTCAACATGTCTTAAAAACTGAATTCCAAGTCCTATTCCTTCACTTGCTCCTTCTATAATTCCAGGAATATCAGCTATTACAAACCCATCACCATCTTTTGTTTTTACAACTCCTAAATTAGGTTCTATTGTCGTAAAATGGTAATTAGCAATTTTAGGCTTAGCATCAGTTACTGCTTTCAGAAAAGTGGATTTTCCAACATTTGGAAATCCTAACAAACCTACATCTGCCAATAGCTTTAATTCTAAAATAACCTCTTTTTCTTCTCCTTTTTCCCCATCTTCTGCAAATCTTGGAGCTTGTCTCGTAGAAGTTTTGAAATGAGAATTTCCCCTTCCACCTCTACCACCTTTTAAGATTAATTCAGTCTGGTTTGGTTTAGATAGGTCTGCCACTACTTTCCCTGTTTCGACATCTTTTATTACAGTTCCAATTGGTACTTTAATATATAAATCTTCTCCATACTTTCCATTACAATGGCTTCCACTTCCATTTTCTCCGCTACCTGCTTTAAATTTTCTGTTATATCTAAAATCAATCAATGTGTTTTTATCTTTATCTACTTGAAAATAAATATTTCCGCCATTTCCTCCGTCACCACCGATCTGGTCCGTCCGAGCGGCTACATATTTTTCTCTACGAAATGATACTGCTCCATTTCCACCATTGCCAGATTGAATTATTATTTTTGTATAGTCTACAAACATTTTCTTTCTCCCTTTGGTGTTTTTTGACCCCGTCCCAAAAAACACCTTATTCAAAATAATCTAATTTCATAGCTTTTTTTATTTTTTTCATAGTTTCTTTTGCGGTTTTTCTTGCTTTTTCTGTTCCTTCGATTAATATTTTGTCTACTTCTTCTGGATGTTGCTCATAGTAAGCTCTTTTTTCTCTTATTGGTCTTAATGTTTCTATGATATTTTTGGCAAGTTGTTTTTTACATGCTACACATCCACGTTTTCCTGCTTTACATTCTTCACATACTGCTTTTATTTCTTCTTTTGTGCTAAATAAATTATGATAGTATGCTACCATACATATATCAGGATTTCCTAAATCATCTTTTTTTATTCTTGCAGGATCTGTTACTGCACTCATTACTTTTTTTGTGATTTCTTCTTCGCTGTCTGATATGTATATTGCATTTCCTAAAGATTTTCCCATTTTTTCGTTTCCGTCTAATCCTTTTATTCTTTTTCCACTTGATAGTATTGCTTCTGGTTCTACTAAAACTTCTCCATAGATACTGTTAAATTTTCTTACAATTTCTCTACATTGTTCTATTAATGGTAATTGATCTTCTCCAACTGGTACAAGGTTTCCTTCAAATGCTGTTATATCTGCTGCTTGACTTACTGGATACCCTAAAAATCCATATGTTACACTTTCTCCAAATAATTCTTTTTTTTGTGCTATTTCTGTTTTTACAGTTGGATTTCTCTCTAATCTTGCAATTGTTACTAGATTAGAATAAAATACCGTTAATTCTGCTGTTTCTGGTACCATTGATTGAATATATATTGTTGTTTTTTTTGGATCTATTCCGACAAGATAAATAATCAATTGCAACTTCTCTTACGTTTTTTCTTACCTTTTCTGGATTATTAAAATTATCTGTTAATGCTTGCACATCTGCAATTAATATATAAGGATCATATTCTCCACTTTCTTGTAATTCTAATCTCTTTTTTAGGGATCCAAAATAATGTCCTATATGTAATCTTCCGAGTTGGTCTATCTCCTGTTAATATTCTTTTTTTACTCATAATTCTTCTTTCTCCTAATCTAATTTTAATAATATTTAAAATGCACAATAACCATATTTATAATACATTATAATTAATGATATTGATATAATAAAGAAAAATATATCTAATATTTTGTTTTTTTTCTGATTATACATCATGCTACATACTATAGGTATAATTGAAAATAAATATCTTCCTTGCGCTTGGAAATCATATGTATAAGAGCGATAAATTACCAATGCAAATATTAATATTCCTGATAATAAGGCTAAAATTACTGGTAGTATTCTACCTTTTTTATAATTTCCATTTTCATCTTCTTTTTTTCTAT
>CANRFX010000036.1 GCA_947629995.1 uncultured Clostridia bacterium
TGATCCTCCACCTATTCCAACTTTAATAAAGTCTGCTCCTGCTTTTGCTAAATATAAAAATCCTTCTTTATCTACTACGTTTCCAGCACCTATTTTTACTGTATCTCCATATTTTTCTCTTACATAGTCAATGGTTCTTTTTTGCCAAATAGAATATCCATCTGAAGAATCCATACAAATTAAATCTACTCCCGCTTCTACTAATGCTGGTATTCTTTCTTCATAATCTCTAGTATTTATTCCTGCCCCTACTATATATCTTTTATTTTCATCTAATAAAGAATCTGGATTATTTTTTCTTTCCTCATAATCTTTTCTAAATACTAAGTATTTTAGTTCTTCTTTTTCATCTAAAATTGGTAAACATGCAATTTTATGCTCCCAAATCATATCATTTGCTTCTGATAAACTAATTCCTTCATGTGCCCATACTACTTTTTCTTTTGGTGTCATGAATTTGTCAATTGGTTCATCAAAATTATCTCTTGAAATTCTATAGTCTTTATCTGTAACGATTCCAATAAATTTTCCTTTAGATGTGCCATCTTCTGTTACAATTACAGTAGAATGTCCTGTTTTTTGCACTAATTCAATTACTTCTCTAAGAGGTGTTCCAGATTTTACGTTAGAGTCACTTATTACAAAACCTGCTTTATGCTTTTTTACATGACGAACCATTCTAGCTTGTGATTCTATTGATTGTGATCCGTAAATAAAGGCTACTCCTCCTTCACGGGCTAATGCAATTCCCATTTCTTCTCCAGATACTGATTGCATAATAGCTGATACCATAGGAATATTTGCATAATATTTTGCTTCTTCTCCTTTTTTATATTTTACAAGTGGTGTTCTTAAACTTACATTAGATGGTATACATCTTTCGTCTGTTAAATTTGGTAATAATAAAAATTCATTAAAAGTTCTTGAAATATCTTCTACAATCTTTGCCATTTTTCTCCCCCTTTTCTAAAATTAAAATAAGATGTTTTTATACATCTTTATGTCTCTTTTTCTTATTTTTTAGATTATACTATATTATTTTGTTTTTGTAAATAGAAAAAAACAAAAAGAGGGTTCCTTTTTTAGGGCACCCTCTTTAGTATTATTGTGATACAGGATAAACACTTACTTGTTTTTTATCTCTACCTTTTCTTTCAAATTTTACAGTTCCATCTACTAATGCATACAAGGTATCATCACTACCTTTTCCAACATTTGTTCCTGGATGTGTTTTGGTTCCTCTTTGTCTTACTAAAATATTTCCTGCTAAAACAAATTGACCGTCAGCTCTTTTTACGCCAAGACGTTTAGATTCACTCTCTCTTCCGTTATGGCTGCTACCTTGACCTTTTTTATGAGCCATTATTCTCACTCCTTTCGGTTTTTCTTGAATTTATATTTCTATAATTTTATTTTAAAGTTATGCTTCTACTTTTTTAGTAGTTTTTGTTTCTTTTTTTTCTGCTGTTTCTGCCTTTTCTGTATTTTCTGCTTTTTTAGAAGTTAATTTGATAGATGTAATTTCTACTTTTGTAAATGGTTGTCTGTGTCCTTGTTTTCTTCTATAATTCTTTTTAGGTTTCATTTTGAAAACAATGATTTTTTTAGCTTTACCATGAGAAACTACTTTTCCTTCTACTTTTACTCCTTTTACATAAGGATTTCCAACTTGTACTTTTCCTTCTTCTGATACTAAAATTACTTTATCAAAAGTAACTTTTTTTCCTTCTTCTGCATCTAATTTTTCGAAAAATACAACTTCTCCTTCTTGTACTTTGTATTGTTTTCCACAGCTTTCGATGATTGCGTACATTTAAAATGCACCTCCTTATTTGTATACTCGCTAATCCTTAATTTTCAGGCAATTAACTCTTGGCTAATATTTTTGTGCCTTGACTAAGCGGATTACAGTTACTAATTTTATCATATTTCTATATGTTTGTCAATTGTTTTTCTAAATTTTTCTAATGTCTGTCGTACTATAAAAAAAGAAGGTTTCCCTTCTTTCTTTGTTTCATAAATAATTATGCTAATATAAAGCATACTACTCCAGCTACAACTACTACTAATGTTGAAAATAGAGCTGTTAACAATAATGTTGCTTCTGGACTTAATTTCTTTTTCTTCTGTTCCATTTTTACCACCCTTTACTTTTTCATTTTATATTTGATTGATTTTATTTAATCACATTTAATACATATCTGTCAAGTGTTTTTTATATTTAATTAAAATCTAAGCAATAACTTTGTGTTATAGCTCAGACTTTGATTTACTATATTTTTATTTTACAAAACAAAAATAAACTAAAACTATTAATCCTAAAACAATTCTATAATATCCAAATGGCTTGAAATTATGCTTTTTAATATAATTCATTAAAAATTTAATAATTGCAACAGATACTAAGAAAGAGACAATCATTCCTACTAATAAAATAATAAGTTCAGTTCCTGTAAATCCAAGACCAAATTTAACTAATTTTAATAAGCTCGCTCCAAGCATTGTTGGAATAGCTAAATAAAATGTAAATTCTGCGGCATTTGGCCTAGATAATCCTATTAATAGCCCACCAATAATTGTTGCCCCGTGATCTTGAGGTCCCTGGGAAAATTGCTGCCAATAATTGAAATATTCCAATTATTAAAGCATCTTTGTATGTAATTTGAGAACTGTTTTCTTTTAACTTTTTATTATTTCTATTTTTGTTATAATTTTCAATTAAAATAAATGCAATTCCAAATATGATTAAAGCTAGTGCGATACAAAATGGATTATAAAATAATTTTTCAAATACTTCATCAAATAAAATTCCTATAATAGCTGCTGGAATACATGCAACTAGAATTTTTGCCCATAATATCATGATATCTTTATTAAAATATGATAATATTCCTTTTTGTTTTATTGCTTTTTCTTTATGTTTTGTAAAAGGCCATATTTGCTTAAAATATAATAATACTACTGCTAAAATAGCACCAAATTGTATAACTACTTCAAACATATCCCAAAATTCTGGCGATACTTGTGTGAATTTTACAAATTGTTCTACTAAAATTAAATGACCTGTACTACTAATTGGTAGCCATTCTGTAATTCCTTCTACTATTCCAAATAATACTGATTTTATAATTTCAATTAACATTTTTGTTTTATCCTCCTTTAACCATTTGCTAAACCCATCATAAATTTTATTCTTCTAATTTTTTCTTCTTAAAAATTGTCAAAATGCTCCGTCCCCAATGACAATAATTGTCAAAATGCTCCGTCCCCAACGACAATATTTTTTATAAATTCTGCTGATGTGTCTGGTGCTACTTTGCCCGGAAGGGCTAGTGCCCAAATTGTTTTTATTCCTTTTTCTTTTGCTATATTAAAATCAATTCCGCCTGGCTTGGATGCTAAATCTATTAATAAACAGTCTTTTTTTACATATTCTAGTTTTTCTTTGTCTAATATTAAATGTGGAACTGTGTTTATTATAATGTCAAATTGTGATAAGTTTTTTCCTAATAGATTTGTGTGTAATGATTCATATCCATAAGATTTAATCCATGCAAAGTCTTCTTGTTTTCTTGCACTGCAAGTTACTTTGCAAGATAGTCCTTCTAATTTTTTTGATAGTATTTTTCCTATTCTTCCAAAACCTATAATTAATACCTTTCTTCCATGTAATATTTTATCTGTGTTTGTGATTGCAACTTCAATTGCACCTTCTGCTGTTGCAATTGCATTTAAAATTGCTAATTCTTCTTGTTCCATTATATCTATCAATTGAATTTTTTCTTTTTTTGCTGTTTCTATTAAATCTTTTTGGATATTTCCTGCGATTATTTTTTTTGTTCTACTTACAGATATTAAATTATTAATTGTTATCTTCTTGTTACTAAATGGAGTGTTGAGATATTTACCATCTTTTGAAAGTGGAATCGGTCCTATTATAGTTTTAGCTTCTCTTATTGCTTGTTCTAACGTATTGCAAATTATAATATTTTCAACGTTTTTTAGTTCTTCTGATTCTTCTGCCTCTTCTAATCCATAAGTATATACTATATTTTTATCCTTTGCAAGATGATTAGCTAATTTTACCATTCTTAAGTCTCCACCAATAATTGCAAATTTATTTGACATTTTTCTACCCTCTTTCTATTAAATAAATTTATAGATTTTAAAATGCTTATATAGTAATATATATTAATAAATATATATTCTTTGCATTATATTTTTATTATTTTTTAATATTAAAAATGTATTTAAATTAAAAAATAGAAAAAAGCAGAAAAAATAGCAAAAAACAGAATTAAAATTTTCTTAGCTTTTTTATTTAGCTTAAAAAATTTTAATTCTGTATAAATTTTGCTTTTTTCTTTTTATTGTATTTCTCTTTGTATATCTTGATTTTTTTGTTCTTGTATTTCTTGTGCTTTTCCAGAAGAATTCTTCTTTAATAATTTAATATCATTATAACTTAAATGCTTTGTTATCTCACTCATTTCTTCTAAATGCTCTTTTGCTTTTATTTCTTTATTTTTTAATTTTTTCTTGTTTTTCTTTCCTTTTACAATTTCATCTTCTTCTATTGATTCTTGATCTAAGTTAAATGGAATAGAAATTTTTGCCATAATTGGGATAAAAATAGGTTCTTTTTTTACCTTTTCAGCTATTTTTTTACTATTCAAATCAATTGCTGTATTGATATATTGAATTGCTGTATCCTTTTCTCCTTTTATTAAATAGATTTTTGCAAGTTCATAATATCCATCTGCTGATAACTCTTCATCTTCTGTAATTTCTAAAAATTTCTTTTCTGCTTCTTCTAAATCTTTATAAATTAAAGCAATTTCTGCTAAAGAATATTTTGCATTATATAATAAAGAATTAATTTCTGCTGCCTTTTCATAACATATTTTTGCATTTTGAAAGTCATTTAACATTGTGTATGCAATTCCTAAATTATAATTTAATTCATAACTTACTGGGTTATATTTTAAAGCATCTTGATAAACACTTACTGCTTCTTTATACATTTCTTTTTCTAATAAAATCTCTCCTAGTAATTCTGTTGCTTTATACATTTCTGGCTTTTTTTGTAATAAACTATGTAACATTTCTGCTGCTTCATCTTTTTTATCTAAGTTAGTTAATAATTCTGCTACTTTATAATAAGAATCATAATCTTTTTTATTTAAATCTACTGCTTGTACATATTCATCTATTGCTTTTCTTAAACCACCTTCTTGCTCATAAATTTCAGCAAGTAACCTGTGTGCTTGATAAGATTTTGGGTTTCTTTCTAATAAGCTAATTAATGCCTGTTTTGCTTTTTTACTATCTCCAAAAAACAAATATAATTTTGCTTTTTGCACATAAATTAATTCTGATAATATTATATTTCTCTTTTCCAATACTAAAATTGCAATAGGTAAGATAATTGATAATATGTATTTTAATATAACAAACAAAATATTAAGTTTAATTTGGAAAAATACTTCTACAAAATTAAGTGCGATTCCAATTGCTTCTAAAACTAGTACAACAACATATGTAGTATCGTTTTTTTGTATCATACGAAAAAACATATATACAAATATGGCAAGAGCAATTACAGTAAATATTAATTGTTCGACTATCATCTTTGTCTCTCCTTTATTTTTATTTATATTGTTATTTTATTTCATTTTTTGTCATTTGTCTAGTTTTTATATAAATCTTCGTAAATTTTATAATCTCTTAATATCTTTCGTACATAATTATTTGTTTCTTTATATGGTATATTTTCAATATCCGTTCCATCACTTCTTATAATATTTGCTTCAATCCATCCGGTCTACTGTACCAATTCCGGCATTATAAGCTGCTAATGCCACTTCTTTATTTTTATATCTATCCATAAGTATTGATAAATAGCAAGTTCCAATTTCAATATTTTTATATACATCAAATAATTCTTCTTTTGCACTTTTTTCATTTAATTCTATATTATTTTTTTTAGCTACTTCCTTAGCCGTTTCTTCCATTAATTGCATCAAGCCAATCGCTTTACTATTTGAAACAGCTTTTGGATTAAAATTACTTTCTGACTTTATCAAAGCAAAAATCAAATTTTCATCTACGTCATATTTTTCTTCATATATTAATACAACTTCTTTATAAGCTTTTGGATAAATTATTTTTAGTATATTATCTTTAAATAAAAAAATAACTGCTATTATAAAAATAAGTATTATTATTGTAATTACTATTTTTTTATTTTTCAATCTGCTCTCTCCTTTAGGTGTTTTTTGGGACGGGGTCAAAAAACACCTTTTGTTTTGTAATTAATTCAATTTTAAACAAAATGTTTTTCAATAGGTGTTTTTTGACCCCGTCCCAAAAAACACCTATTTGCAGTCATACCAATTTTTAGCCTCAGAGATGTCAGCTATTAATGGTACATTTAGATTTACGGCTGTTTGCATTGATTGTTTTAAGATATCTTTTATTTCTTCTTTTTCTTCTTCTGGTGCTTCAATCATCATTTCATCATGTACTTGTAAGACAATCTTAGATTTTAAATTTCTTTTTTTGATTTCTTTATATACTTTTATCATAGCAATTTTCATAATGTCTGCTGCTGTTCCTTGTATAGGCGTATTCATAGCTGCTCTTGAGCCAAATTGCCTTACCATGTAATTGTTGGATTTTAATTCTGGTATATATCTTCTTCTATGAAATAATGTTTCTACAAATCCATCTTCTGTTGCTTGTTTTGTTATATTTTCCATAAAGTTTTTTATTCCTGAATATTGCTCTAAGTATTCGTCAATATATTGTTTAGCCTTTTTTCTTGTTATGCCGAAGTTGTTCTTTTAATCCAAAGTCACTAATTCCATACACAATTCCAAAATTAACTGCTTTAGCATCACTTCTTTGTTCTTTTGTTACTTCTTCTATTGGTGTCTTAAATACTTTAGATGCTGCTTGTTTGTGAATGTCTTGACCTTCCTTAAATGCTTGTATCATATGCTCATCATTTGATATGTGTGCTAAAACTCTTAATTCAATTTGTGAATAATCGGCATCAACATATACTTTTCCATCTTCTGGCTCAAATACTTTTCTAACTCTTTTTCCTAATTCAAACCTAGTTGGTATATTTTGAAGGTTTGGTTCTGTTGAACTAATTCTTCCGGGTCGCTGTTATAGTTTGATGGAAAAATGAGTGGATTCTGTTTGTTTTTGGATTAATATATGGTTTTAATCCTTCAACATAAGTAGAATTTAATTTCATAAGTTGTCTATAATCTAAAATTTTATTTATTATTGGATCTTCTCTCTTTAATTTTTCTAGTACATCTACATCTGTGGAATATCCACTTTTTGTTTTTTTGATGACTGGCAGTTTCATCTTTTCAAAAAGGATTTCTCCTAATTGTTTTGTAGAATTTATATTAAATTCCTCTCCTGCCATTTGATAAATTTCTTTTGTTAAACTCTCTAAACTAGTTGTTAATTCTTCTCCAAACTTTTCTAATTCTCCTTTATCTACATACATGCCATTCCATTGCATATCAGATAATACTTCAATTGTTGGCATATCAATTTCATCAAATAATTTTTTTGCTCCTATTTCATCTAATTTTTGAGAAGTTATTTCTTTTATTTTATATATAGCATAACTGTATAGTTCATTTCTTTTTTGTTTTTCCTTTTGTATTCCTTCAGCTTGTGTCTCCATATCAAATAAATTTATTTGTTTTTCTTCTTCTCCTACATAAGATGTAATATCAATATTTAGATATTGTTCAATTAATCTATCTAATTCTAATTTATTATTTGTTGGATTTAAAATATAACTTGCAATTGCAATATCATATGACATTCCTTTTATTTCAATACCAATTTGTTTTAATAATATATAAATTTTGTTAAAATTAATACTGATTTTTTTTATGGTTTCATTCTCAAAAATTTCTTTCCATTCTTGTAACTCACTTTCATTTTGTAGTTTGATATACATTGCTTCTTTGGTTTGGCTATTAAATACTGCTAATCCACATATTTGCTCTTTTATGATTTTTTCTGGATTATTATCCTCTTTTATTTCTAAATTAAAAATCATTTCTTTTTGTGTTTTTATTAATTCTATGAGTTCTTCTTTAGATTTATCGACTATTTCAAATAAATCTCCCGCTTCTTCTTTTTTATTCTCTTCGCGTAAAGAAAATCGTTCAATATAACGATTAAAATTTAATTCTTTAAATAGTTCTAATACTTTTGGTTTGTCCCATTCTTCTACTTTAAAATTTTCTAAATTATCTTGAATTGGTACTTCTAAATTAATTGTTCCTAGTGTTTTTGAAAGATATGCTAAATCTTTATTATTTTCTATATTTTCTTTTTGCTTTCCCTTTAATTCAGATTCCCCTTTATCTAATTTTTCGTATAAATTTTCAATTGAGCCAAATTTTTGGATTAATGCAAGTGCTGTTTTTTCTCCGTATTCCTGGCACTCCTGGAATATTGTCTGACGTATCTCCTTGCAATCCTTTAACATCAATTAATTGTTTTGGTTCAATTCCATAGGTTTCTATTATTTTTTTTCTGTTATATTCATCTGTTTCTGTCTTTCCGCCTTTTGTGTGTGGAATACGAATAGTTACTTTATCAGTTGCTAGTTGAAATGTATCTCTGTCTCCAGAAAGGATAGTAACTTCTAGTCCTTGGTTTTCTCCATAACGTGACAATGTTCCGAAGGACGTCATCTGCTTCGTACCCTTCCATTTCAACAATATCAATATTCATTGCTCTTAAGATTTCTTTTATAATTGGCATTTGCTCTGCAAGTTCTTCGGGCATCCCTTTTCTTGTTGCTTTATAACCTTCATATAATTTGTGTCTTGCAGTTGGAGCTTTTAAGTCAAATGCAACAACTAAATATTTTGGATTTACTTCTTCTAATAATTTAAATAAAATTGCTAAAAATCCATAAATAGCATTTGTATATTTTCCATCTTTTGTTGTTAGCATCTTACTTCCCATAATACCATAAAAAGCTCTATTCATAATACTGTTTCCATCTACTAACACTAGTTTTTCCAAAATTTTTCCTCCTTATATTGAAATCTTTTTTTTCATATTATATACTATATTTGATGAATTTAAAAGCAGAAAGATGAAATTATAAAAATAAAATTTCTAAAACATACATTTAAGAAAGGTTTGTAGTATGAATTTAAAAAGTTTTTGTAAAAAAAATAGAAAAATAATCTATTGGGCAATTTTTGTATTATATGGTATCATAAATCTTATTTTAACACTTCTTCACGAGCCTTGGCGTGATGAAACACATGCATGGCTTATGGCAAAAGAATTATCTGTTGTAGATTTATTTTTAGAAAGTAGGTTTGATGGTCACCCAATTTTATGGCATTTATTATTAATGCCTTTTGCTAAACTAAATTTTCCAATTATAACTTTAAACTTAATTAGTTTTATTATGATATTAATTGCTTCTTGGCTATTTTTATTTAAAACTAAACTTCCTTTACCAATTAAAATTTTTGCATTATTTACCATTCCTTTTACATATACTTATAGTGCAATTTCTAGAAACTACTCTTGCATTATTTTACTTTTTGTTATTATTGGAATTTACTACCCAAAAAGATTTGAGCATCCAATTGTTTACAGTATTTTAATTGCTTTGCTTATCCATACTCATTCTTTAGCTTGGGGAATTGTTGCAGGACTTACTATTACTTTCCACTTTTATGAAATATTTCAACATTTTTATAAAAAACAAAATAATACTAATATAAAAGCAGTTATTATTGGTTTATTAATTATTGTTTTTAATACTTTATTAGTTGTCTTTGAGCTTTATGGAACATCTAATATAAATTATTCATGTGAAAGTAGTTCGTTTGTAGATGAAGTAAGTTTATTTATAATTTGCATTTTGTTTTTATTATTTATTTACACAATTTTCGTATTAAAAGACCATTATAAAGAATTTACTATTTTGGCTATTGGACTAATTTTCCAAATTTGTATTTACAAGTTTGTGTATTCTTCTATTCTGTTTCAAAGATACATTTTGTTCTTTGGAGTTATATTATTCTACTTAATATTAGTTTATCAGAATAATAACTTAGATGATTTAAAGCACTTTTTATTATGTGTAACATTTCTTTTTATTACATCTGTTTTTGGTTTAAAAGATTTTTTCATACTAGTAGTAGAAGATGCTTTTCATCCATATTCAAGTGCTAAAGAAATGGCCTATTTTATTAATGATAATGTACCAAAAGATACTACTATTTTAATTGATGCATCTATTATTGGGCAATCTATTATTCCTTATTTAGATGATGGATACTCTCTTTATGATATAGGATATAAAGAATTTGTTGATTGTGCAAATGTTGCTTATGATCCACCAATAATAGATTCTGCTTTATCAGATTTAAGCCCTTATCGTGGAAAGTACTTAATTATAAGTAATGATTTTTGTGAATTAAATAATTGTGAACTTTTGTACCATACTCAATATCCAATAGTAAAAGAATTTTTTACCTTGTATTTTGTTCCAGAAGAGGGCGTCCTAAAATAGGAACCCGAAAACAAGAATTCCAGTGAGAAATCGCTGGAATTTTTGTGAAAAAAATTT
>CANRFX010000037.1 GCA_947629995.1 uncultured Clostridia bacterium
TCCAGTTTTTCTGTAACCAGTTGGAGATAAGTATTTATTCTTATTTAAGTAATTTACTATTTCTACGCTACCATGTTCATTTGCATACATATCAAAAATCTTTCTTACAATATCAGCTACATTTTCATCAATCACTAACTTATTTTTTATACTAGGATGCTTTTTATAACCGATATGCTGGAATACTACATAAATTTTCACCTTGTTTTTGTTTTTCCTTATAAACACTTCTAATTTTTTTTGAAATGTCTTTTGCATACATATCATTCATAATTGCTTTAAAAGGTGTTATATCGTTGTTTGTGCTATCAATATAAGTGTCTATTCCATCTGTTATTGCAACATATCTAATATTCTTTTCTGGAAAATAATTTTCTATGTACTCTCCTGTTTTTATATAATCCCTACCAAGTCTAGATAGGTCTTTAGTAATAACCATATTAATACTTTTGTTTTCAATATCTTGCAATAATTCATTAAACCCTGGTCTATTAAATGTTGTACCTGATACACCATCATCAATGTATTCTTTGATAAGCTCCAAATTGTTTTCCTTTATATATCTTTGCAAAATTTTTCTCTGATTACCGATACTTTCGCTCTCTTGCTTGTCTCCATCTTCTCTAGATAGTCTTATATACATTCCGTACTTTGAAGTTTTGACTCTTTAAATCTAGCATTCTTTTCCTTTCCAGTTTGGAAAATAATTGTTATATGGCAATTATTTTTCAAACTTATCAGTAATCATCTACACATCGATTTTAACGTGCTCAAATTAATTTTATAAATACTTTTGAATAATTACTTTTTAATTTTCAAATTTTCTAAATAGTCCTTAAAAATTAAACCTATTGTCTGACTAATCTCTTGCTTTTCTTCTGTAAAAATACAATATGTATTAAATTCTAATTTATCGTTTTTTATTTCTTGCTTATCTTTATTCACTATTTGCATCAGTTCCTTTTCAATCAATTTCATCTAATACAGATTATTAAAGAAAATGGCTTGTTATGACACTTGTTTTCAAGTGTATTTGGAAATAGTGCTATTTTAATTAATCCTTCAACACCACTTTTACTAATAAAAGTTACGGGAAATAAAAATCATTTTTCACTTTAACGCAGAAAAAGAACACAAAATAATGCTTCTTCACTATTTTTTGTTCTTTTATCCAATCAAAAAACTATATGTAAAAGATATATATAGCTTAATTATTATTGCAATAGTTTATTACGACATCATATTTAATTTAAGTTGTGCTTTTTTCACCAAAATTACTTGTTCCTATGTCTAATAAATCTTAATTATTCTATCTCTTATCTCATTTAATACCTTTTGAGCATATTCTATTGTTATTCTATATTCATCTTTAAAAATATATTTATCTTGCATTAATTTAAAGGCTTTTAATAAATTCTCATTATATTCAGTATTAAAATATCCAAAATCTTTAATTTGAATATTTTTATCCACTCCACCTTTTCTATAAATTTCTTCTTCTCTTTTGTACTTAACAATTTTTTCAAATTCTTCTCTATTTTTAAAAAAATCTTGTATTCTTTTTGTTTTAGATAATATAGTTAAGTCATATAAATGTTTTGATAAATCCATATACATTTGCTTTTCAAAATAAAGCTCTGCAGCAAATAGCTTGTCTATAAAAATCCTTTCTAATTTTTGAACTTTAATTTCAAAAGGTGCTATATCAAACTCTTTACTTAGCACATCTTTTTCTTGTTTATTTGCATATTTACATATAATTGGTTCTATTGTATAAACTTCAATTGGCTCACTAACCGTGAATGAAGTAACTTCTATTTGTATTTCCCCTGGTTTATGTAATGCATTTTCTTCATCTTTAAAAAGAGTCTTATATTTATAATATGCTGTAACACTCTGTTTAACATCTTTTGTTTTATCTTTATCCAATTCTAAACCAGGTATTTTATATCCAAGTGCTGACTTCTTTAATCTAGTTCTATTACTATTATTAGAATTTTCTTTAACTACTTCAAGTGTTAAATCAATATCTTCTGAAAATCTATTCATTGTGTCTAGTATTTTATATACAGCTGTTCCACCTTTAAAATAAGCTTTTAAATAATCTTGCTGTTTTGCTAATTCCTTTAGTACTGTACAGACATAATAGTCTTTTTCTATTATGTCCGCATCTATGTTTTCTCTTTCTTTTATAATTCGTATAAAACTTTGAAATTCAAATTCATTTTCGTGAAAGTACATCGTATCTCCTATCTTGCTAGAACTATCAACTTATCTAATACATTTTTGCTATTTGTTTCTCTAACATATTTTATAATTTTTTCAAAATCTAATTTGCTTTCCTCTATGATGTTATATAAAATTTCATTTGCATTTTCAGCTTCAATATAAATATTATCTTTATTTTCTAATATATCTATAAATTGCAAATACCTATAATTTTCATTTGTTATTTTTATTTTAGGTTTTGTTATATAAGTTCTTAATCTTTCATCATATTGTTTATGATATTTGCATTCATTAGTTACTATATCAGTAACATTAGGTACTAATGTTGTTAAACCAAGCATATTAAATAGTTTTGCACCTATTATATATCCTTTTATATTTCCATCTTTATCTTCCAAATATTTTAATTTTCTTAATTTATTTGTATCTAATGGCACTTCTCCAAACATACTAATAATAGGCTTATAATATACTCCTTTATATTCTGCTTTAATAATACCTTCGTTTTTTAATCTATTTAAAATTACATTTATATTTTTAAAAATACTTTCTTTTTCTTCATCTTCGCACTTTTTTATTACATATTTTTTTATATCTTCAATAAATATAGGCTCATCTTCAGGATATTGTTTTATATAATCTAAAACTGTTTTGCATATGTTCATAATTTTCACCTTCTTTGTTATTATTTTGTATTTATAGTTATATATTATTTACTTTATAATAACATTATATTCTTTTTTTTAGAATTTGTCAATATCTGTTAATTAGTATAATAAAAAACAGAAATAATTATTCAAATACTATTATTAAAATAACTATGTCTGTTTTCTATTTACTGTTTATACATTCCAATATAAAATTAATTATATCTGCAAAACCAATTTTATAAATGGTTGGTATTTTTTAAACATGAGAGGTGTGGATTTAAACTTGCAATTTCCTGCACGGATGGGAAGAAGCAAAACAAATAAAATACGCTCAAGGATTTAATAAACCCAGTCCTCGTGACTTTGTAGGATATCGGCCCATTAACAGAACCAGAAGCATTAGCAATATATAACTTTACGTTATCTCATAACTTTAGGCTTGTTATAGCATATCATACACAAGGTCAAGAAATATACTGGCAATTCCAAAACTTTAATCCACAAGATTCTCTTTATATTGGTGAACAATTTGCAAAAGCAAGTGGTTATACTTTAGCAGACACACCTTATAATTCAAGTTTTGCAGGATATAAAGATTGGTTCATCCAAAATTATAATAGACCCGGATATACTATCGAAGCCGGTATTGGTCAAAATCCTCTACCAATTTCACAATTTGATAAAATTTATCAAGATAATTTAGGTATCTTAGTTTTAGGAGCCATTGTATAAATTATTTATTACCCTTTATACTGACCACCATTAATATGTATAACTTGCCCTGTAACATAAGAAGAATCTGGACTTGCCAAATAGATAAATAATGGTGCTATTTCGTAAGGATGACCTGCTCTTCCCATAGGTGCATCTGACCCTAATGTAGGTATTTTTTCTGCTTCCCAACAAGCAGGTTGCAATGGAGTCCAAAATACACCGAGGAGATACTGCATTTACCCTTATATTTTTTGACGCCAAATTTGTTGCTAAAGATCTTGTAAATCCTACTATTGCACCTTTACTTGTTACATAATCTATTAATTCCGGCTCTCCTTGGAAAGTAGTAATTGAAGTTACATTAATAATGCTACTACCAGGAAGCATATGTTTTAATGCTCTTTTAGTTAGATAAAACATAGAATATATATTGGTTTTCATTGTTAAATCAAATTGCTCATCTGTTATATCTAATAAACTTTTTTGTTGATATTGCACTCCACTATTATTTACTAGAATATCTATTCTGCCATATGTTTTCATAGTTTCTTCAACAATTTTATCACAAAAGTTTATATCTTTAATATCTCCTGCAAGTAAAAGACATGTGCCTCCCAATCTTTCAATAAAATCTTTTGTTTCTTCTGCATCTTTATGCTCGTTATAATATGCAATAACAACTATTGCTCCTTCTTTTGCAAATCCTACTGCAACTGCTCTACCTATTCCTGAATCTCCTCCAGTTATAATTGCTACTTTGTTCATTAATTTTCCAGCAGCTCTATAATATGGATTATTAAATATAGGTCTTGGCTTCATTAAATATTCCATACCTGGTTGGGTATCTTGATGCTGTGGAGGAAATTCAATTTTATAATCTTTGCAAATTAATCCATATCCTTGCTCATCTATGTATTTTAATCCATAGTCATCTTGACCGTTATTATTAGAATTATAATATTTGTAATCCATCTTTTTCACCTCTTTTATTTATATTCAATATTATAATTTTTGTGAATATTTAATAGTAAATTGATTTTAATTTTAATAAAATAAAAAAAGTAGAAATTTTTTCTTTTCTACTTTTCTATATATTAAAATTTATTTTCAATTATTTTACAATTGTTTTCTTTTCGTCTGCTCCTACACCAATATATTTAACTGGAACACCAACAAATTCTTCTATAAAATGAATGTAATCTTGTGCTTCTTTTGGCAATTCTTCAAAAGTCGTAGCTTCATTTGTATTCCATCCACCTTTGAATTCTTTATAGATTGGTTTGCAGTTTTCTTTATCAATTGGAACATTAGTGATTGTTTGTCCTTTATATTCATAACCAATACATACTTTTATTTTTGGTAGATTTCCAATTGTATCTAAATGATTTACACAAAGTGATGTTAATCCACTTGGAATTTTTGCATGTTTTACCATAACTAAGTCAAGCCATCCTGTTCTTCTTGGTCTTCCTGTTGTAGTTCCATATTCATGTCCTAGTTCTCGTATTGTATCTCCTATTTCATTTTTTTGTTCAGTAATAAATGGCCCATTTCCAACACGTGAAGTGTAAGTTTTTATTACTCCAATTACTTCATTTACTAGTGTTGGTCCAATTCCTGCACCAGATGCCGTTCCACTTGCATTTGGATTAGATGAAGTTGTCATTGGATAATCTCCATGATCATTGTCTAAATAAAAAGATTGCGCTCCTTCTATTATTATTAGTTTATTTTCTTCTATTGCTTTTTCAATTATTGGATATGTATCTGTTATAAAATCTTTTATTGTTTCTTTGTATTTCATACAATAATTATATTCATCTTCTACAGTTATTTCTGGAAATTTTTCTGTTTTAATTTCTCCTGATTGTATTTGCTTATTTACTTCTGTAGATAAAATATTGTAATTTTTTAAATTTATTCTTATTTTTTCTTTTAATTCTTTTTCTTCTAAAAATAAATCTATCATTCTTAAATTAGTTCTTCTAGCTTTTTCTTCATAAGTTGGTCCTATTCCTCTTCCTGTTGTTCCAACTTTTTCATCTCTTAGTAACTCATATAGTCTGTCTAATTCTTTGTGATGTGGTAAAGTTATATGAGTTCTTTGGCTAATTACAAAATTATCTTTTTCTACTTTTATTTTTGCATTTTTCATTTGCTCTATTTCTTCTGTTAATATTTTTAAGTCTGCTACTACTCCTGGTTCTACCATAGAAAGTACTTCTGGTCTAATAATAGAAGATGGTAATAGGTGCATTGCATATTTTACTCCATTTGCAACTACTGTATGCCCGAGCATTGCATCCCCCTGTTGATCTTATTACAATAGCTGCATTTTTGGCTTCAAAATGAGAAGCTCTACCTTTTCCTTCATCTCCATATTGAAGACCTACTATCTCTTTTATTGCCATATTTTATCTACCTCCTATACTTTTTGTTTCCGCTCAAATTATAACATTACAATTATACAAAGTCAATTCCAAAATTATAGTTAGGGATTGTCGTTGGGGACGGAGCATTTTGACAATTTTGCCATTGGGGACGGGGCATTTTGACAATTTTTTATTAAAAAGTTTTAATATAAAGTTTAATATATTTTTTATTAATAACAATTCGGGGGACCAGCAAATTACAGACTGTTAAAAAGCCTTAAGATTCATCATAAGGCTTTTTATATAGTCTGTTATGCAGCTGGGAGTTATTAAGAAAAAATATATTAAACTTTTTTAATTCTAATCATAATATAAAAAATTGTCAAAATGCCCCGTCCCCAATGGCAATATTGTCAAAATGCCCCGTCCCCAACGACAATCCAACGACAATGATGCAATTATTTTGTTATCCATTTTACTAAATCTAAGTTTGTTGGTTCTAGCAACATTTCATGTTTTGGCATAACTCTAAATGTATATCCATAATTTCCACCTGTTGTTAACTCTATTTTAGATGTAAAGTAATATTTTTTATTTTCGTCATCTTGATCTGTTAACTTCATTGGTGTTATGCTTACGTTTTCCACTACACCGTTTTCTAAAATTTTTCCATAATATACTTCTACTGTTACATTTTCAATATTGATATTTGGAAGTTCTACTTCACATGATACTTCAATGTTATTTCCTGCATCTATTGTTATATTATCTAAATTATTTACTTGTGTTATTTTGATGTCTTTCCAATTAGTAAATAAGTCTTTTTTCCATGAATTATATGCTGCTACATTATCTATGTCTGAATAATACTTTTTGGTTAGGTTACAAAGTGGTATATATAAATTATTTGTATAGTCTACTAACATTCTAGATGTACTGTATTTTCCTCCTGTTGTTATAATAGAGTTTTTCATTAATTCTAGCCATTTCTTAGATATTCCATTTTTATCTTTACTATAATATGTAGGTATTATCTTTTCTTCTAATGTTCTATACATACTTTGGCTATCTGCCATATCTTGTGCTTCATAAGAATCATATTCTGCATTTGTTCCAATTGTCCATCCGTTTGTTTGATCATACCCTTCAGCCCACCAACCATCTAGAACACTAAAATTGATAACTCCATTTACAGATGCTTTTTGTCCACTTGTTCCGTGAAGCTTCCATTGGCCTTCTTGGATTATTTAGCCAAACATCTACACCACTTATTAAATATCTTGACATTGCAATATTGTAATTTTCTAATATAAATATTTTTCCTTTAAATTGTGGCATCATAGATATTTCGTGAATATATTTTATTAAATCTTGTCCCTCTTTATCTGCTGGATGTGCCTTTCCAGCAAATATTATTTGGACTGGTCTTTCTTCATTATTTAAAATTTGTGTAATTCTTTCTAAGTCTTTAAAAATTAGCGTTGCTCTCTTATATGTTGCAAATCTTCTTGCAAAACCTATTGTTAGCGCTTCTGGATTTAACTTTGATACAATTGCATTTATTTCTTCGTAACTATAACCAGAACGTCTTAATCTTTCTGTTGTACTTTCTTTTACTAATTTTAATAATTTTTCTTTTCTATCAATATGTACAGCCCATAATTTATCATCTGGTATATTTCTTATTTTTTCCCATATACGATCTTCGTGAATATTATCTTGCCAGTATGGTATTAGATATTTATTGTATAATTCTTTCATTTTTGGGGCAAGCCATGAACAAGTGTGGATACCGTTTGTTACATATCCTATTGGAGATTCGTTTGCTGCAATGTTTGGCCATACATCTCCAAATAATTCTCTTGATACTGCTCCATGTAATTTACTTACTCCGTTTTTCTTACCCGCAATTTTTAATGCTAGTATTCCCATATTAAAGCCTTCATCTAAGTCTATTCCTGGCTTCATACCTAGCTTTAAAAATTCTTCTCTTGATAAGCCTAATCGTGGCCAGAAATCTTTAAAATATTTTTCTACTAGTGGAAGTGGAAAAATATCATTTCCTGCTGGTACTGGCGTATGCGTTGTAAATACTGTTTTTGAACTTGCAATGTCTCTTGCTACTTCAAATGATACTTGTTTTTCTTTAATTATATTTTTTATTATTTCTAAATTTAAAAATGCAGAATGCCCTTCGTTCATATGATATACAGTAGGATTTAAATTTAAATATTTTGTTAATAGATTTACTCCTGCCATTCCTAAAACTATTTCTTGACGAATTCTCATTTCTTGATCTCCGCCATATAGTCTTAAAGTTACGTCTCTATCTTCTTCGTTGTTTTTCTCAATATCAGAATCTAATAGATATAGTTTTACTCTTCCTACATTAATTTGCCAGACTTTTAGATATAATCTTCTTTTTGGAAATTTAACATAGATGGTTAAGTCTTCTCCTTTTTCATCTTTTACAGGGTTTATTGGCATGTCAAATAAATCTATGTTTTTGTATTCTGTTTCTTGTTGTCCATATCCATTTATTTTTTGATTAAAATATCCATTTTTATAAAGAAGTCCTACTGCAACTAATGGAATTCCTAAGTCACTTGCTGATTTTAAATGGTCACCAGAAAGAATCCCGTAATCCTCCTGAATAGATCGGTATTGTTTGGTCTAAGCCATATTCTGCTGAAAAATATGCAATTAAGTCGTGTTTATTCTCTGGATATTTGTTTGAAAACCACGTATTTTTACTGTTCATGTAACCTTCAAAGTTTTCTACAATTTTGTCATATTCCTTTAAAAATGAAATGTCCTTTGCTACTTTTTCTAGTCTTTCTTGTGATACGTGTTTTAAAAATTTTACTGGATTTTTGCTTGATTGTTCCCATAAATCAACATCTATTTTTTGAAATAATCTTAAAAATTCGGTATTCCAAGACCACCATAAGTTATTTGCTATTTCTGATAGTTTTTCAATCCTTTTTGGTAGTTGTGGATTTACTGTTATTCTATTAAATACATACATAATTTTGTTTTTCCTCCTTCGTAATTTTATTTCTTTTTTTCTTTTTGTGCTTGCAACTATATTATCTATTAAATAGATGTTTTTGTCAAATGTTTTTGGATATATTTTTAAAGTTTTTGATAAAAAGTGAAAAAAGTAATATAGCTTTATGTTTACTACATTACTTTGGTTTACGTAATTTTTAAAATCTAGGCAAAGGCTACACAATCAAAGCTAAGTAACAGCCAAGACCACACGGAACGAACACACGTAATAGTACCCATCTCCATCACCATAATAGTTTTGTGTACTAAATACACCCGCATTGTTATTTCCTCCTCCACGCACGAAGAACGGACTGTTCGAATCCACGAAGGAAACGTAGTCGTCAAACCATCCTCGTGGAGTTTTTTCTATATAGACTTCGTATGTCGCATCTCCTGGAATATATTGATCATAACTTGGTATGCTACTGTCTGATGAATATTTTGTTGCATATTTGCTACTTGCTTTATCCGTTCCTGCAAATGAACTTCCATACTTTGTTCCATAGCTATTTGGGTCTATAACATTAAATGCCGCTACGTACTCATATGCTCCTCCACTTAAATCGTATACTCCATATATATTTCCTGTACTACTTTGATCTGTATTCGTTTTATAGGCCTCGTTCTGTCCTCCACCAGTATAATATGAACTATCACTATTAATTGTTATTTCATGTCCATTTCTTCCGTATTGACTGTGTGTTAAATATGCTACTGCTCCCCATTCACTATTTTTCATTAAATGACTTTCTTTGTCTCTATCGTATGCCATTGCATTTGTATATATGTTTCCTATTGTTATATTTCTCCAACTTGTTACTCCTGGTTTACTTACCATTCTTGCTATACTTCCACTGTGATTTTCTTTTGTTATATCTACATTTCCTATACTACTTGAACTTGTTTTTATATTTCCTCCACTACTGTCTTCTGCACTCATTTCATATTTTGCTACCCAGATTCCTTGTAAATCACTACCCCATCCTCCATTTTCTACTTCTTCTTCAAATGCTGGATGAACTATATATTTAAATCCATTATATTCTACTGTTTCTATTCCTTCTTTTTCTGTTAGGTCTTCATTATTGTGTATATTTCCATTTACCTCTCTTATTCCGTCTCCATCACAATATCCTGATACTTTTGTACATTCTTCATCTGCATAATATATTATTCTGTATGCATATCTTGGTATCCATACAAAATAACTCTCTACATCATCTACAGTATTTACTGCATTTGCC
>CANRFX010000038.1 GCA_947629995.1 uncultured Clostridia bacterium
TAAATTTGATATAACTGTTGCATCTGAAATTATGGCAATAGTTTGCCTATCAAAAGACATGAAAGATTTAAAAGAAAAATTAGGAAATATATTAATAGGTTATAACAAAAACAAAGAGCCTATATATGCAAAGCAATTAAAAGCAGAAGGAGCTATGGCAGTTTTATTAAAAGATGCTATAAAACCAAATTTAGTACAAACACTAGAACATACACCAGCAATTATTCATGGAGGACCATTTGCCAATATTGCACATGGATGTAATAGTATAATAGCAACCAAATTAGCATTAAAGTTAGGAGATTATGTAGTAACAGAAGCTGGTTTTGGTGCAGATTTAGGAGCAGAAAAATTCTTAGATATTAAATGTAGAAAAGCAGGAATTAAGCCAGATGCAGTAGTTTTAGTAGCAACAATTAAAGCTATTAAATATCATGGAGGAGTTGAAAAAGAAAAAATACAAGAAGAAAATATAGAAGGAATAGAAAAAGGAATTGACAATTTATACCGTCATATAGATAATTTAAAAAATAAATTTGGATTAAATGTAATAGTTGCTTTAAATCGTTATTTACAAGATACTGATAAAGAAATAGAATTTTTAAGAACAAAATTAGAAGAAAAAGGTGTTGAATTAAGTTTAGTAGAAGGATGGGCAAAAGGAGGAGAAGGAGCAATAGATATAGCCGAAAAACTAGTAGACTTAACAAACAAAGAAGAAAACTTTAAATATATATATGATTTAGAAGATTCCATCCAAACAAAAATAGAAAAAGTATCAACAAAAATTTATGGAGCAAAAGGAGTAGACTTTTCAGACGAAGCAAAAGAAGAAATGAAAAAAATAGAAAAATTAGGATTTAGTAATTTTCCAGTATGTATTGCAAAAACACAATATTCTTTCTCTGATGATCCAAAAAACTTAGAATGTAAAGATGATTATAATATTACAATTCGTGGTTTAGAATTAAAAACAGGAGCAGGATTTATAGTAGCCCTAGCTGGAAAAATCATGACAATGCCAGGACTTCCAAGAATACCTGCAGCAGAAAGTATAGATATTGATGAAAACGGAGAAATAGTAGGAATATTTTAAAAAATTGTCAAAATGCTTAAATTGTCGTTGGGTGTCGTTGGGGACGGAGCATTTTGACAATTTTGTCAATGGGGACGGAGCAATTTGACAATTTTAAGAAAAAATTTTAGGGGGAAATTTTTAATGAATGATAAAATAACAATTATAGGTGCAAAAGAACATAATCTAAAAAACATAGATTTAGAAATACCAAGAGATAAATTAGTTGTTATTACTGGACTTTCTGGTTCTCGGTAAATCAAGTTTAGCATTTGATACATTGTACGCAGAAGGACAAAGAAGATATGTAGAAAGCCTATCTTCTTATGCTAGACAATTTTTAGGATTAATGGAAAAACCAGAAGTAGAAAGAATTGATGGTTTATCTCCGGCAATTTCAATTGACCAAAAAACAACTTCTAAAAACCCACGTTCAACAGTAGGAACAGTTACTGAAATTTATGATTATATTCGTTTATTATATGCGAGAATTGGTGTACCATATTGTCCAAATTGTCATACAAAAATTGAAAAACAAAGTATTGACCAAATTATAGATAATATCATGCAACTACCAGAAGGAACAAAAATACAGGTATTAGCACCAGTAGTAAGAGGTAGAAAGGGCGAATTTACAAAACAATTAGAAGGATACCAAAAGGAAGGATTTGTTAGAGTCAGAATTGATGGAGAAAATTATGAACTAGGAGAAGATGAAATTCAAATTGACAGAAAAAAGAAACATGAAGTAGAAATCGTGGTAGATAGATTAGTAATAAAACCAGATATTATTAGTAGGCTAACAGAGTCTGTTGAAGTTGCTTTAAAACATGCAGAAAATATGGTTTTGATTGATGTAGTAGGTCAAAAGCCACTTTTATATAGTTGTAATTATGCTTGCCCTAAGTGTGGATTCAGTTTTCCAGAGTTAACACCAAGAATGTTTTCTTTTAATAATCCATTTGGTGCTTGTCCAGAATGTACAGGAATAGGCTATTTGATGAAAATGGATGAAGATTTAATCATTCCAGATAAAAACAAAACATTGTATGATGGAGTAAAGGCATTTGGTGCAAGTACAATGAAAAAAGGTGACACCATGGCAAAAATGTATTTTGAAAGTATCGGACAACACTATGGTGTAGAAATAAAAAATAAAAAAATAAAAGATTTACCAAGATGGTTTTTAGAAAAAATATTGTATGGTACTGGAGAAGAAAAAATTGACTTCCAATATGAATCTTATGCAGGAGTAAGAAAATTCACGGCTCCTTTTGAAGGAGTTATTCCAACTTTAGATAGACGTCATAATGAAACAAAATCACAAGGAATGAGGGACTTTTACGAAATGTATATGAGTAACTCACCTTGTCATTCTTGTAATGGAGCAAGACTAAAGCCAGAGATATTATCAATAAAAGTAGGAAATAAAAACATAAATGAATTAACAGAGATGTCAATTGATAAAATAAAAGATTATTTGCAAAATTTAAAATTGAATAAAACTCAAAGTATGATATCAGAACTAATTTTAAAAGAAATTAATCAAAGATTACAATTTTTAATGGATGTTGGACTAGAATATTTAACTTTATCTAGAAATACAGGAAGTTTGTCAGGAGGAGAAGCACAAAGAATACGTCTAGCTACACAAATAGGTTCTGGATTAACAGGTGTATTATATATTTTGGACGAACCAAGTATTGGACTTCATCAAAGAGATAATGATAAACTATTAGCAACTTTAAAAAAATTAAGGGATTTAGGAAATACTTTATTAGTTGTAGAGCATGATGAAGATACTATGTATGCAGCAGATCAAATAATTGATATTGGACCACGGAGCTCGGAGTACATGGTGGACAAGTTATGGCTCAACGGAACAGCAGAAGAAATAAAAAAAGTAAAAGAATCTATAACTGGACAATATTTAAATGGAAATAAAAAAATACCAGTGCCAAAAAAGAGAAGGAAACATACTAAATCAAAAGTAATTGTAGTAGAAGGAGCAAAAGAAAATAACTTAAAAAATATTAGTGTTACTTTTCCTTTAGGAGTATTTAATTGTGTAACAGGAGTTTCTGGTTCTCGGAAAATCCACTCTAGTAAATGAAATATTATATAAAACTATTGCAAAACAAATAAATGGTTCAAATGAAAAACCAGGAAAATGTAAGCAAGTAAAAGGAATAGAAAATATTGATAAAATTATAAATATAGATCAATCACCAATTGGAAGAACACCACGCTCTAATCCTGCAACTTATACAGGAGTATTTGACTTTATTCGTGATATATTTGCAAGCACTGAAGAAGCAAAAATGCGAGGATATGAAAAGGGTAGATTTAGTTTTAATGTAGCGGGAGGAAGATGTGAAAGTTGTTCTGGGGATGGAGTTCATAAAATTGAAATGCACTTTTTGCCAGATATATATGTACCTTGCGAAGTATGTAAGGGAAAACGTTACAATAGAGAAACATTAGAAGTAAAATATAAAGGAAAAACAATAGCAGATGTGCTAGATATGACAGTAGAAGAAGCCTTAGAATTTTTTGATAAAATACCAAAAATTAAACAGAAGATACAAACTTTATATGATGTAGGACTTCGGATATATTAAACTTCGGACAACCATCTACAACATTATCAGGTCGGAGAAGCACAAAGAGTAAAACTTGCCACAGAATTATCAAAAAAAGCAACAGGAAAGACATTGTATATATTAGATGAACCAACTACAGGGCTTCACATTGCAGATGTTCATAGATTAATAGATATATTGCAAAGATTAGCAGACAATGGAAATACAATTATTGTAATTGAACATAATTTAGATTTAATAAAAACTTGTGATTATATTATAGATTTAGGACCAGAAGGTGGAGATAATGGTGGAGAAATAATAGCAGTCCGGAACTCCTGAACAGATTTGCAAAAATGAAAGAAGCTATACAGGTAAGTTTTTGAAAAAATATTTAGAATAAAATTGCCGTCGGACAGAGTTGTCGTTGGGGACGGGGCTTTTTGACAATTGTCGCTGGGGACGGAGCATTTTGACAATTTTTGGTGAATAGTGTGCAAATAAAAAGTTTAATATATTTTTTCTTAATAACTCCCAGCTGCATAACAGACTATATAAAAAGCCTTATGCGATTCATAAGGCTTTTTAACAGTCTGTAAATTGCTGGTCCCCCCGAATTGTTATTAATAAAAAATATATTAAACTTTCTATTAAAATATTTGTATAAAAAATTGTCAAAAAGCTCCGTCCCCAACGACAATTGTCAAAAAGCCCCGTCCCCAACGACAACTCTGTCCGACGGCAATTTTTAATAATAAAAACTTCAAAAACAGTAAATAATAAACAAAAAGAAAGTGAGGTTTTTATTATGTTTAATTTTAGAACAGATTTAGCGTCTGAAAGAAGAGAAATTTATCAAAAAGCAAATAATTTAAAAGAAATTGATGGTATTGAAACAAATCAAGAAGAAATTGATGAAAATATAAAAGTTGAAAGAGTAAAAATAACAAATGAAAATGGAGAAAAAGCAATCGGAAAGCCAAAAGGAAATTATATTACAATTGATATTAAAAAATTAAAAATTGCACAAGAAGAGGAAATAACTAAAGCACAAGATACACTATCAAAAGAATTAAAAAAGTTAATAGATGAACATGTAGATAATCAAGGAGAAATTTTAGTTGTAGGTTTAGGAAATATCTATGTAACACCAGACGCACTTCGGACCAAAGGTAATAAATGAAATTGAGGTAACAAGACATGTTATAAAATATTTACCACAATATGTAGAAAAGGGAACGAGGATGGTAAGTGCTATTTCACCTGGGGTGCTTCGGAACAACTGGTATTGAAACAGTTGAAATCATAAAAGGAATTGTAGATAATATTCATCCAAAACTAATTATTGTAATAGATGCATTAGCATCTCGAAGTATAGAAAGAATTAGTAGTACTATTCAGTTATCAGATACAGGAATTGTTCCTGGTGCTGGAGTTGGAAATACAAGATCAGAAATTAGTCAAAATACATTAGGAGTACCAGTAATTGCACTTCGGAATTCCAACAGTTGTTGAAACAGCAGTATTAGTAAATGATTGTTTAGATTTATTTATTCAGAAATTACAAGAAGAAGCAAAGTCAAATGATTATTTAAATAATTTGAAGGAAGAAGATAATTATGAAGAAATAAAAGAAGCTTTAGTTCCAAAAGATTATAACTTAATTGTAACACCAAAAGAAATAGATGATTTAATTGAAAATATGAAAGAAATTGTTGCTCGGAGGAATTAATGGTGCTATGTAAAAAAGTATTGAAATATTTTTTGTTCATTGATATAATAAAAGAAAAATAAGGAGAAAAAAATATGGAAGAAGAACAAAAGAAAGATGATGTATCTGTAGAAACAAGAAATATAGAAACAATGCTTAGAGAATTAAGAGAAGAAAAAAATTGGACATATTTGCATGTTGTAGAAGAGCTAAATAAGCTAAAAATTTTTACAAATGAAAAAATGATAAGAAAATGGGAAGTTGGATTAGAGTATCCTAATTTAGATACAATTTACAAATTATCAGAATTATATATGGTTCCTAGTAAAGACTTTATTAAAGCGAAGGGTAATAGCTTTGAAGAAGGATATAATTCAATTCATGGAACATTAATAAAATGGTTTTGCTATTTAACAGGTGCATCTTTAAAAGTAGGAGCAGTATTTATATTTATGGTTTATGTATTTGGATTAGCATGGGCATTATTCTTTTTCCTAGTAAATGTAGAAGGATTTATGCAATCAAGAAGATAAATTTTTTTAAAATTGTTGCAAAAAATTATTCATTAATATATAATCATAATATAGAAAATAACAAAAAAATAAGAGGAGGATAATTATGGAAGAAAAAGACGAAAAAAAGGAAGTAAAACAAGTAGTAAGTGAAGAACAAAACAAAGAAACTAAAAAAACATCATCAGAAGACAAAAAAGAGGCAAAGAAAGCAGAAGTAAAAGCAGATGCAAAGAAAGATACAAAAAAGGTAGAAACAAAAAAGAAATTTGATAATCCAAATGGAGATAACAAAAAAGCAAATGGAACAGTAATAGCAGTTATTATTATTGCACTTGTAATTGTTGCTATATTGGCATATATGTTATTAATGGTAGATTCTCCAAAAAAAGCAGTAAATGCTATGTTTAATGAAATTAAATCAGGAAGCAATGAAGAAGAAAAAATAGCAGATTTTTTACAAGAAGGAAATTTAAATGAAGAAGCTCGGAAAAGCAATTTTTAGTAATTTAAGTTGGAAAATCTTAAGTGAAAAAGAAGAAGGAGAGACAGCAACTGTGGAAGTAGAAATAACTAATAAAGATTTTGCTACAATTATAGATAATTTCAAACAAAGAATAGTAAAAGCAGCATTTGGTGGAGAGTCAATAGATGAGGCAAAAACACAAGAATATCTATTAGACGAAATTAACAATGCAGAAATTGAAAATGTAACTAATACACATATTATTATAGTAGAAAAGCAAGATGGAAAATGGGAAGTATCTGAAACAAATGACATTATTAATATGTTATTACCAGGATTTATAGAAGCAATAAATTCATTATCATAAAAAATAAAATCCCACATATAGTACAGAACAAAAACTAAAAATGTTCTGTGTGTGGGATTTTTTGATTGGAATTTTTTTTGCTATTTTTATACAAATTACAAATATCACAATCTGTACATAAAATTACTCTATTTTCAAATACTAATCGTAAAGTATCAATAAATTCATCCATAAAATCATCAATCAAATGAATATATATTTTTTGAGGAAGTAAATGAAGAAGTGAATTAAGTATATAATCATTAGAAGAAAAAGAAATATCACTTAAAATTTTACTATCAAAAATATCATTTTCAGCCATAATTAAATTTTTATTTTCGTCAAGTAATATAGATTCTGTTTTAGAAAATATTATATGAACAATATTGCAACCATAGTTTTGCGAATTAATATATAGCTTTAAAAGAGAAATAAATTCTAAATATTCTTTTTCAATGACAAAACTATTTACAGCTTCATTTACAACATTGTCTAAAATCGATAAATATTTCTTTAACCTAAAATTAATAAAACCATTTAAAACAATCGATTTGTGTGTAGATATAAAATCGTAAAAAATATTATGCAATACCTTAAATTTTTTATCGAAGAGATTTGTAAAATCATCTGCCATAATATCAAAACAAATATCAAGTATTTCTTTTTTTTCATTAAAATCAAAATAAAAATAATTTTGAAATAAAATTCTTTTTAATAAAGTTTCTTCTATTTGATCAATAACAAGGTAAGCTAGAATATCTGAAATTTCTGAGAAAAAAGGAGATGCATCATTACCTAAATAATGAATAATAACATTTTTATAAAGTTTAAACTCATTTTCTGAAAAACATACATTTTTTAAGTTGGTATTCTTTAATTCATTTAGTAGATATTTTAGTAAATCAGAATCATTTGTTTTAATACATATTGACTTCATAAAAAAATCTCCTTTCCAATAAAACTAGTATCTACTAAATTTAAAAAACTTATACATTATGATATGCAGATAAAAAAAAATTGCTAATGGGGACGGAGCATTTTGACAATTAATTGTCAAAATGCTCCGTCCCCAACGACAATTTTTAATAATAAATCATATAATCTATATCTGGGAAAACACAATCTTTTTCAGATATATCTTCTAAAAAGTCTTTATCAATTTTGTTTTCCTTTATTTGATAATATAATTTTGTAAATCTTCCAATATGATCTTTAATTCTCTTTTTTGCATAATCAACCATAGTACCATTTGTAATTATAAATAGCCAATCACTACTTTGAGCAAGTAATAATTCTCTTGCACATTGATTTAAAGCCTCTCTTTTTATGCCATCTTTTTCATTTGGATAAAGATAAGCAAGCTCGCACATTCTATCGCCTGCAACATGTAAGTGTCTATGTACATAGTCATTTGTAGGGTTTAACCATACTTCACTATAACCGTTTGCACCCCAACTAGAACGGCAAGGAGTAGCAACTTGCATATTTGGATATTTATCAATATATTCTGATGGTGTAATTAATTCGAAATTGCAATCATCATAATAGATTTTTTTAAATAAAATATATAACCAGTATGGACCTTCATACCACCAATGTCCATAAAGCTCAGCATCATAAGGGCAAAGAATAATAGGTGGAGTATCCATAAATTTAGATAAATTATCAATTTGTGCATTTCTGCAATCTAAGAAATGTCCAGCTTGTTTTTCAGCAGAGTCCATAGCCCATCTTGGATTATAATAGTCTTTAAAATCTGAGTCTCCTGTAATTCTATAATATTTAATTCCAGTATGAACTCTAGCTCCATTATGTGCAATATATGGTTTTATATAATCATAGTCAACATCATAACCAATATCACGATAAAATTCTCTATAATTGTAATCGCCAGGATAGCCATTAATAGAACTCCAAACTTGTCTAGAAGATTCGATATCTCTACCAAATGCAACAACACCTTTTGGCGAAACAATTGGTGCAAAAGTGCCATAAATAGGAGTTGGGTCTGCATATAAAATTCCATGTGATTCTGTAATAATATATTCAATACCAAATTCTTTTAAATATTGGTCAGCTTCTGGTACATAGCCACATTCAGGAAGCCAAATACCACGAGGCTTTTTCCCAAAATATTTTTCATAAGTTTGAACACCAACAGCAATTTGTGCTTTTACTGTTTTTTCGTTTACATATAAAATAGGAAAATAGCCATGTGTTGCACCACAAGTAATTATTTCTAAAACACCTATATCTTGGAAGTGTTTAAAAGCTTGAATTAAATTGCAATGATAAACTTCTTTAAATAAATGTAAATCATTAGAATAACGATCAAAATAATATTTTGATAATTTATTTAATCTTTCATCATTTGCAGTCCTTTTAATTTCTTTTTCAGACAATTCGATTAATCGCTCTAAATAATGAATATATTTTTTTTGCAATAATTTATTGTCTAGCATGGAAAGTAGAGGAGGGGTCATAGACATTGTAATTCTAAAATTGACACCTTCTTCGACTAATTTTTGAAAGTTTGTTAATAGTGGGATATAAGTTTCTGAAATTGCTTCATATAGCCAAGATTCTTCTAAATAATCGTCACTTTCTGGGTGGTGGATAAATGGAAGATGAGCATGAAGTACAAAACTTACATATCCTTTTTTTTCTTGCATTTTTATTCTCCTTTGTTCATTAAAATCTGTTGAAGGAAGATATTTACCCTCAACAGATAATTTGTTTCTATCTATATTTTAATGAAAAACTGTTAGAAGAAGGATTACCACCAGATGAAGGATTATTATTTATATCATAAAATTCTTCTATGTTTTCATTTTGGTATATTGCTTTGTATAAATCATAAATATTGTATATTTTTCCCATATTTCGAATAAAAGATATGGAATTTATATTTTTTGTAGATAATTTACCTGTTTTTACATTTCTAAAATAAACCATTTTTTGATTTTTATCAAATAAAATTCTATCATTTGGGGATTCTATTTCATTTGATGTTGCAACATGAATATAATCTATATTTAATTGTTCTGTTTTGTAAATTGGACGTCTGCCAAGTTCTATTTTATAATCGCATTTGCTATCTGCTACGTGTAAGTACCAACTATTTGCAAAGTCGTTAATTTCTACTTCAAAACTATAATTTAAAGTGTTGTTATGAACAATTAAAATTGGTCTTGTTGTTTCAAAAAAATTATCTCCATATTGTTTTTGAAAGTTTTTACGGTCTGTATCTGAAATGTCCCAATAAATAAATAGATTGGTAGGAGTTTGTGCCAAAACTTTTACAATTGTTTGATTATAACGATAAGGCAA
>CANRFX010000039.1 GCA_947629995.1 uncultured Clostridia bacterium
CCCGATGACAATTGTTGTCAAAATGCTCCGTCCCCAACGACAATATTGTCAAATTGCTCCGTCCCTATCGACAATTTTTTGCTGATAATTCGATAATTAAATCCATATTATCATCTTTTGCCGCTTTATTTTTTCGAATTGCTCCACATTTTTTACATCTAAAAATTATCACATAACCTTTTTTTCCATCTATCTCTAAACTTATTGGTTCTAAATCGCCATGGCACTCTTCTTTTCTATCCCCTGGATTTTTGTCTATATGTTTTGAGTGTAAACAATAAGGACAATGATTTCTACAAGAATATCCTAATTTTGGCACTTGTTTTCCACAATTATCACATATAAATTCTTCATCAATTTCAAAAAAATTTTTTTGTTCCATTATCCTTTAATTATCCCTCCGTTACTTCTCTAATATTTAAAATTTCCTCCACCTAGAAATTCTTTTAATAATGAATTATTTGGTATTAAATCTTGTGGTATAGATTCAAAATATTTTAACATATCAATTAGTCTTTTTGCTTCTGCATATTCAGGCTCTTCTTGCTTGATTTCTTCTAATAATGGAATAGCAATTGTTTTTAAAGCCCCTAATTCATATATTAAAGAAGTATTAAATATGCTGTCTGCCTCTTCTTGATATGGGAAAATGTTTTTTTCTTCCCCTCTATTTACCATGTGCCAAGTACTAATGGTATGTTTTGCACTATAACCTCTAAATTGATAATCCCTTACTATTCTTCTAATTAATCTAGTATCTGTTGTTGATATTCTATTGTATCTATCCATATTTAAAACTGTTAAAGCACTAATATAAATTTTGTATTTTTGATCTTTTGCAATCTTACTTGTTAATTTATCATTTAAACAATGAATTCCTTCAACTACTAGGATTTCATCTGGTTCTAATTTTAGTTTTTCCCCTTTATACTTTTTAGTTCCTTCAAAAAAATCAAATTCTGGCATTTCAACTTCTTCACCATTTAATAGTTTGGTTAAATGATCATTAAATAATTCTAAGTCAATTGCTTCTATACATTCAAAATCATACTCACCATTTTCATCTTTTGGGTTATCTTTTCTTTCTACAAAATAATTGTCTACAGATATTGTTACAGGTTTAATTCTATTTATTCTTAATTGAATTCCTAATCTTTGAGCAAAGGTTGTTTTACCAGATGAAGATGGTCCCGCAATTAATACTATTTTTACATTTCTATTTTTAGCAATATTATCTGCAATGTTTGCAATTTTCTTTTCGTGTAGGGCTTCGTCTAGCATTATGATATCTTTTACTGTTCCTTCATTTATTGCTTTATTTAGCTTATAAACAGTATTTACATTTAAAATCTTATGAATATCATCATATTCCTCTAATGCCCATGCCAATTTTTTTGTCTGTAATAATTTTGGCAATTCTTCTGGTCTGCTAGAATCTGGGTACCTTAATAATAATCCATCATCATAAGGCACAATTTCAAATATATTTGTAATTCCTGTTCTGTTTGCTAAAGTTCCATAACAATAATTAAAGTAATCTTCACAATAGTACATATATATTTCTTGATTTTCTTTTAAATCAAGTTGTAATTTTCCTCTTACAGTATGATATTTTTTGAAAAATTCTTCTGCTTCTTTTCGATTCATAATGACTTGTTCAATTTTTAAATCTTTTTCTATTATTTCTCTCATGCGGTTAGTTAAGTTTTTTACCAATTCTTCTGTTATTTCTATATTTTCAATTTCAAAAAACATAGAATTAGTTAATTGATAATTTACAATCATTGACTTATCTGGATATAATTCTTCAAATGCTTTTCCTAAAATATATACTAATGTTCTTCTATATATTTTTGTTCCTTCTTTTGATGCAATATCAATTAGTTTTATTTTCCCATCTTTGTTAATTTTATAACCTAAATTTACATATTCATTATTAAAAGTTGCTCCAATAACAGCATGCTCACTTTTTTTAATTTCTTCTTGCAATAATTCCTGTATTGTTATATTTTCTTTTGCTTCCAATATTTTGTCATTGTATTGTACTTTCATAAATTTCCTCCTTTTGTTCCATAAATTTATTTTACCTTAAATATAAATATAAGTCAAATTGTTATAAAACGATTCTTTTATGGATATACTTTTATAAATATGCAAATTTAGGAGGTTTAGTATGGATTTAGAGAGAATTAATAATATTATTAATCAAAATGAAAAATTTGATGTCTTTTATGATGAAAGAGCTGTTTGGATTCAGGAAATTAATGAGGACAACCAAATGGCTAAAATAGGTTTTGTTGACAATTTTGAAGAAAAAGATGTTTTTATTAAAGATTTATATGAAAGAAGTTTATAAAATTATAAGTTCTGCTAGAAATTAACTTTTTTAGCAGAACTTATATATTATTTGTCATCATATTTTTCTAAACCTGTTTTAATCGCAATGTTTAGTATTTTAGAAATTGATATTCCGTATTTTTCTCTTAATTCTTCTAGCTTTTTGTAAGTTGACTCTCTTATAATAATTGATCTTGCTACATTTATTTCGTTTCTATCTTTACAGTAAATTACAACTTTATCTTCTAATTTTAAATCATCTACACATGCATCAATTATTTTATTAATAGAACCATCTAATTCTTTTTTAGATATTTCTTTCAATCTATCATATAATTTACCTTCAATCTCTGCTGATTTTTTTATCCATCTTTCCTTGCTATAAAATCTTTCATACCATTCCATAATTCGCATCTCCTATTACTTTTTTGCTTTTATTATACAATAACTACTTCCTACTTTAAATTACCTTTTATTTCCAGTTTTTTAACCTAAAAGGGTTGATTTTTTATTTTTTTTGTTTTATAATATCCTAAAAACTGGAAGAAAGGAATTTATTTATGAGTAAATTATATGAAAAATATTTATCTCTAAAAAGACAAGATTCTTCTACTTTATATCTATTTAAAAATGGTATTTTTTATATTTTCTTAGACGAAGATGCAAAAAAAATGTCTACACTTCTTAATTTAAAATTAACTAATTTAAATGAATCTGTTTTAAAATGTGGTTTTCCTATAAATAATTTATCAAAATATTCTAATTTAATTAATTTATCTGGATACAAAGTCAGCATTGTTGATTCTTCTTCAAACGAGATTCATTCTAGTAATGAATATATTTTAAATTCAAAAGTCAAAGATTTTGTTCAAGAAGTATCTAATATTGATTTGAATACTTTATCAATTAGTGAAGCCTATTCATTTATTGAAGATATAAATAAACAAGCAAAAGAATTTGTGAAGGAGATGAAATTTTAAATATTATGAATACGACTACAAAACAGACTAATAATCAAAGTAACTTAAAAATTTATCAAAAATATTTACAATTAATCTATTATTCAAATGATATTGTTAGAAAATATCCAAAATGTGAAAATTTCACTCTCGTAGCTGAAATTAAAAATTCCTTATATACTGGTTTAAGAAATTTGATGTATTCTATTAAAAGTTATCAAAAGCAAGATAAATTAAAATATTTAAATGAATTGGACATTCAATTAAACTTATTAAAAATTCATGTTAGATTATCATATAAATACAAATATATTTCAATGCAAAATTACCAAACATGGAGTACTCTTATTACAGATATTTGCAATATGCTAGGAGGTTGGATTAGTTCATGCATAAAAAGATAAAAAATGTATTTAATGAAAAACTAACATTTGAAAAATTAATTCAAGCTCACTACCGTGCTAGAAACCATAAAACTTACAAAGCTGAAGTTATTAAATACGAACTTAATTTAGAAAATAATATTATTAATTTAATAAATAATCTAAGAAATAAAACTTATCGTCTAGGAAAATATTTTACTTTTAAGGTCTATGATCCAAAAGAAAGAGATATTAAAGCCCTTCCATATAAAGATAGAATAGTACATCAATGGTATATAGAAGAATTTATAAAGCCCTATATTGTACCCAAATTTATTCACACTACTTTCGCTTGTTTAGAAAATCGTGGAACCCATAAAGCTGTTGAAGAAGTTCAAAAACAAATGCGTATTTTTAAAAGAAATTTTGGTGATTTTTGGATTTTAAAGTGTGATATTAAAAAATTTTTTTATAGCATTAATCCTGATATTTTATTTTCTATAATGAAAAAATACATTGAAGACCCAGATTTATTATATTTAACTAAAATTTTAATTTATGATGAAAATTCTAAAATAGGTATTCCAATTGGAAATTATACTAGTCAATTTTTTGCAAATATATATTTAAATGAATTAGATCAATATGTAAAACGCAAACTTAAAATAAAGTATTATGTCCGTTATATGGATGACTTTGTTTTTATTTTGAAATCAAAACAAGATTGTATAAGAATAAAAAAAATAGTTGAAAAATTTTTAATGGAAAATTTAAAATTAGAACTAAATAGTAAATCTAGATATTACCCTTATAAAATGGGAGTAAATTTTTGTGGATATAGAATTTTTACTACCCACCGACTTCTTAGAACTTCTAGTAAAAAGAAGATTAAGAAAAATGTTAAGATATGGAATAAACAATATGAAAAAAATTCTTTAGATTTTGAACATACTCTCCAAAGTTTAAATTCTTGGCTTGGTCATTCTAGCCATTGCAATTCTTATAAATTACAACAAAAAATATTAAATAATTGCAATTTTCTTTTTACACCAAAGAGCAATAAGCAAATAGAAGATAATTTTATTTATGATATAGAAAATTATAAAAAAACTGATATTTAGGAAATTCCCGTAACCTAAATACCAGTTTTTTTTCGTAATTTTGGATTTTCAAAATTTACTCAAACAAAATTACTGTTTATGTGTTTATGGTATAAAATCAAGTTTATACCAATGGAATTAAACTTCTTTGATACAAATCTAATGATAAATTAATTATCATAATTACTCGACAATGTCCGTAAACAATTGTCCCTCTGAGATAGATTCCTTTGTGAATCTTTGTGTATCGAAGTGCTCAGCAACCAGCCAAGACCACACGGAACGATTTGTTGTTGTTGCTATTGCCATTGTTGTTGTTCGCATAGAACACGCCCGCATTGGTACCATTATTGTAATTGCCCCCACGTTTGAAGAACGGATTAGTCGGGTTCACGAAGTTAGAGTAGTACAGTTTAATCCCAATTATATTTCAGGGTGCTTACGCACCCCTTTTAACTTAAGTTTTAAAGCCCTACCCGTATTTTAGCACTTTATACGTCCGGGTTTGTGCCGATAAAAAGGGAAGCAAGGGTCAAGGTCACCCAATCAAAGTGCTCAGCAACCAGCCAAGACCACACGGAACGATAAGTCGTCGTAGCTAGTGCCATGGCCGTAGCCCGCACAGAACACGCCCGCACCGGCACCATTACTGTAACTGCCCCCACGTATGAAGAACGGACCAGGCGGGAACACGAAGTAAGAGTAGTCGTCGAACCATGCTTTAGTACCACTTCCTGTAAAAACTTCGTATGTTGCATCTCCTGGGATATAACTATTATAACTTGGTGTGCTACTTTCTGATGTATATTTGGTTGCATATTCGTCACTGTCACTTACTTTATCAGTTGTTCCTGTAAATGAGCTTCCATTACTTAAACTACTTCCTGTATTATTAAATGCCGCTACATATTCCCATGCTCCTCCTGATAAATCGTAGATTCCATATATATTTCCTGTACTACTTTGGTTTGTCTTTGTTTTATAGGCGTCGTCCTGTCCTCCACCAGTATAATATGAATTATTATCATTGATTGTTATTTCGTGTCCATTTCTTCCGTATTGACTGTGGGTTAAATATGCTACTGCTCCCCATTCACTATTTTTCATTAGGTGACTTTTCTTTTTATCATCATATGCTTTTGAATAAGTATAACAATTTCCTATTGTTATGCTTCTCCAGCTTGATACATTTGGTACTATTTTTATGTTTTGTCCATTTGACGTACTTGAACTTGTGCCTTTTGATGATTCGTATTTTCCAACCCATATGCCTTGTAAATCACTATTCCATCCTCCATTTGCTACATTTCCTTCAAATGCTGGATGGACTATATATTTAAATCCATTATATTCTACTGTTTCTATTTCGGCTTTTGGTCCTTCTCCTTTGTTTACTAGTTCTCCTTTAGTATTAATTATTCCTCTTCCATCACAATATCCTGCTACTTTTCCGTCTGTTGTTAAATATGTTATTTTATATGCATATCTTGGTATCCATACAAAATACCCGTCTCCTCCTTCTGTTGTATTTATTGCATTTGCCCAATGACTGTTTTTACTATCTGTGTTATTATCTCCTGCTATATAATCGTACCATTTACTATTATCAAACCCTTCATCATTTTCCTTTTTTTCTGTTCCATTATCTTCCCAATATACTTTTTTCATTCCATTTAACACTGGTGCTAATGGTTCATCTATTTTTTCATTTTTTGTATTTACCCATATTACATCTATTTTTCCTGCACATGATTTTGTAAATGCTACTTCTATTTTATCTACTGTTACAGTTGCTTGTCCCGTCCTCTGGCTTCCATCTGTTGTTGCTTCTACTTCTATTTTATATGTTCCATTTGAATCTACTTCTACTGTTCCACTTTTTCCACTAAATGTTGCTGGATACGTTTTTCCTGTGTCTAAATTTGTTACTGTTACACTATCTACGTTACCTACGTCATTTGTTACTTCTACTGTTATTTTTACATTTTTGCTTGTCCCATCATAGTCTCCTACTGTTGCTTTTACTACTGGTGTTACTCCGCCTTTGTCAAAGCTTTTTATTTCTCCTGTTTTTGCATCTATTACTGCTTCGTATCCATCTAATTCTACTACTATTTCATCTTCATCTTCTGATAATACTTTTCCTCCTATTCCTTCTACCCTTTTTCTAAATGTTTCTGTATTAAATTTTCCGTTACTGTCAAATGATCCTATTGTTTCTACTTCTAATTGTTCTCTTAGTGTTGCTTCTTTTGTCATTGCACTTGCTTCTTGCGCCTTTGTTAATATTCCATTATCTCCTGTTAATGTTGCTATTGATACTGCTGCTAATATCAACAATACAATAATGGTTATTACTAACGCTATTAATGTAATTCCTTTCGTGTTTAATTTTTTCATTTGAATCTCCCTTCCTTTTTTCTTTTTTGTAATTTTATATTAGAAGTATATCATAATAATTTTTATTTTTCAAGTTTATTTCCACAATAAATCGTATTTTTTTGTATGTTTTTTTCTTTTTCGCTTTGTTATGCTATTTATATGGAATATTTTTTTTATTTTTGTAGAAAATAAAAATATATTTTCTTATGGAGGTTAAAATGAAAAATAACAAAATGAGCGAAAAAATTATGATTGGAAAAACTATGCAAAACATAAGAAAATCTTTAGGTTTTACTCAAGAACAGGTAGCAGAAAAACTATATCTTGCACCAAGATATATTTCTGACATTGAAAGAGACAAAACAAAAGGAAGTATAGATACATTAATAAAACTTTGTAATCTTTATCATGTTACTCCTACATTTGTCTTAAAAGATTATCTTAATACTGCTCAATTAGATTTTGATGATAAATTAATTGGATTTACTAATCTAACCTCAAATGAAAAAGACATTATTATTAAATTAATTGAATTCATGAATAGTCAAAAAAATAAATAAATTTAATGTAAGCTTTCTATTATGAGTTTAATGGCTGTTTTAAAACCTAGTGTGAATTGTTCTTCTGCTTCAATTGACTCTTTAATATTTCTATTTTCTAAATAATGTTTAAAACCTTCTATATAAAGAAGGTTTTTTTCTTGTTCGTGAATCTTCTTTACTATATTTTTATATTCTTTTGTATTTGGAGTTTGTTCTGCAAAATCAAAATCATTATTGTAGATTTTTTTAATCACATCATCTTCTAAATAGTCTTGTAAATAATACATATCCATAATTTTATCTCCTTTATAATCTTATTGTACTACTTTTAAAACCTTTTTGGGTTGTTTTTTTATGAAAATGCCTTTTTCTTATATAAAAACATAACTGTTTTTTACATAAGTACCAAAAAAATAAAGTTAAGAGACTTTTTTCTTGAAAATCTCTTAACTTTAGACTTTTTATTTTCTTTTATATTAAAATTCTAATTTTTTTTCTACCCATGATGCAACTTCATCAATTTTTAGTCTAATTTGCTCCATAGTATCTCTATCTCTAATTGTAACTGTATCATCCTCTAATGTATTAAAATCTATTGTAACACAATATGGTGTACCAATTTCGTCTTCCCTTCTATAACGTTTTCCTATACTTCCAGTTTCGTCATAGTCACACATGAAATTTTTAGAAAGTTTTTCATATACTTCTTCTGCTTTATCTGATAGTTTTTTAGAAAGGGGTAATACTGCTACTTTATATGGTGCAAGTGCTGGGTGTAAATGTAATACTGTTCTTGAATCTCCATCTTCTAATTCTTGTTCTTCATAACTGTCACATAAAAATGCAAGTACTACTCTATCTGCTCCTAATGAAGGCTCTATTACATATGGTACATATTTTTCATTCGTTTCTGGCTCTTGATATGTTAAGTCTTGTTTTGAATGGTTCATATGTTGTGTTAAGTCATAGTCTGTTCTGTCTGCAATTCCCCATAATTCTCCCCAGCCAAATGGAAATGCATATTCTATATCTGTTGTTGCTTTACTATAAAATACTAATTCTTCTTTTGAGTGGTCTCTTAAACGTATATTTTCTTTTTTAATGCCTAATGATAATAACCATTGTTCACAGTAATCTTTCCAATATTTATGCCATTCTAAATCTGTTCCTGGTTTGCAGAAAAATTCTAGTTCCATTTGTTCAAATTCTCTTGTTCTAAAAGTAAAATTCCCTGGTGTAATTTCGTTTCTAAAGGCTTTACCAATTTGAGCAATACCAAATGGTAGCTTTTTTCTTGACGTCCTTAATACATTTTTAAAGTCAACAAATATTCCTTGTGCTGTCTCTGGTCTTAAATATATCTCTGATTTTGCATCTTCTGTTACACCTTGAAATGTTTTAAACATTAAATTGAATTTTCTTATTCCTGTAAAATTGTGTGCACCACAATTTGGACAATTTATTTTATTGTCATCCATATATTTTATCATTGCTTCATCTGTCATACCATCTGCTATTATGTCTTTTCCATTTTCATGTGCCCATTCTTCTATTAATTTGTCTGCCCTATGTCTAGTTTTACAAGATTTGCAATCAATTAATGGGTCTGAAAATCCTCCAACATGCCCGTGATGCTACCCATGTTTCTGGATTCATTAGTATGGCTGCATCTAATCCCACATTATATTTACTTTCTTGTATGAATTTCCTTCTCCATGCTTGTTTTACATTATTTTTTAATTCTGTTCCTAAAGGTCCATAATCCCAAGTATTTGATAGACCACCGTAAATTTCAGAACCAGGATAAATATATCCTCTGTTTTTACAAAGTGCTACTAAAGTATCCATTGATTTTAACATAAAAATTCCTCCTTTTAATCAAAAAAACTTTCGAAACCTAGCCTATATTGCTAGGGACGAAAGTTTATTTTCCGCGTTTCCACCCTAATTCTTAAAATTAAATATTTTAAGCACCTTAATTTTATTATTACTCCAAAGCTCCCCATATGTATCTATTGCTAATATTTCACCATCATTAGCTCTCTTTAAAATAGATATTTTCATATTTTTTCTTCTTCACCGTAATGATTTAATTTCATATATTATATTATCGAGTTTTAAAAAAGTCAATAATTTTATTAAAATTCGAGATATTTTCATTTAAAATTTTAGACCTTT
>CANRFX010000040.1 GCA_947629995.1 uncultured Clostridia bacterium
AAAATTTTAAAAGAAAGTAGGGGTATTACACTAGTTGCACTAGTAGTAACAATAGTTGTATTATTAATATTAGCGGCAATAACTATAGGTTCATTAACAGGGGATAATGGAGTAATAAAAGAAGCTAATACAGCAAAAGAACAGGCAGAAAGACAACAATTAATAGAACAAGTAGAATTAGCCAAAATAGAAGTAACTCAAAAGCATAGAAATCCAACACTAAATGATGTAATTAAAGAAATAATTGATAATAATGTAATAACAAGTAGTGACCAAGTAAATAGAAAAAATGGTGATATAACAACTGATTTAGGATATTTATTACAAGGATTACTAGATGATTATTTACCAGGAGCTCCAGATGAAAATGGAATATTTACAGCAAATAGCACAGTAGATGGAGAACCAGCATCTGCAAATAATCCAACAGTACCAGCAGGATTTAAGCCAATACCAACAGATACAACGAGTTGGACAGATGAGGAAGAAGGAAAAACAGCACCAACAGAAGAAGATGTAAAAAATGGATTAGTAATACAAGGTACAGATAATAGTGAATTTGTATGGGTGCCAGTACCAACTGCAGTAGCAGAAAGTGAAAATGCTGGAACCGAAAATAAAGCAATGGCAGTAAAAGACCCAACTGATAGTAATTATTACAGAGGAATATTGTATGATTTTGAAGGAACAAATTCAACAGTAATAAGTGGATGTACAGAGATAAATTTTACTAATAATAGTGGCAATCGAGAGCCAGCATATTTGACAGATATTTCCTATGGAGACAAATCAGCTTATAATAGCTTAACCAATTTTTCAGAAACGACTTTAAAAGAAGAATATAAAGCAATGATAGAAAGTGTAGCTAAATATGGCGGATTTTATGTAGGAAGATATGAGACGAGCATTAAATCAGAAAAAGTAGCATCAGTAAAAGGAGCATCACCAATGAATTCGACTAGTGCGAATGGAAAAATGTGGTATGGAATGTATGATAAGCAAAAGAAATATGCGGAAAATGTTACATTTGGAGAAAATAGCAAAAAACTTAGTGAAGTAGTAGAATCAAGTATGATATGGGGAAGTCAGTATGATGCAATGCTTAATTGGATATTAAAGGGAAAAGACAAAGATAAAGTAACAGCTCCTAGTACAAAACATGTTGGGTTAACAGGTACAACACTTGGAGATGTAATGAATAACATATATGACCTAGGAAATGATTTAGTTGAATGGACTTTAGAGGCCTGCAATAGCGATGGCCGAATCAGACGTGGTGGCTACTTTAGCAGCACGGATGAGCCTAGTTTTCGTCGCAGCAGCAATCCATCTGGCGAAAGTAGCTACCATGGTTCGCGTCTCACTTTATATATAAAGTAGCACTGGTCAATGAAGAATGTGTCAACAAATGCAAATTATGCAAACTTGAAGAGAAATACAATTTTAGAGCGCTGAATTTGATGGGAAGCGAAGCTAACCAACAAATTCAGCGTAATATAAAATAAATTACAATATTTTCACTGTAAAATATTTCCAAAAACTATTGACATCTTTATTAAAAAAGTGTTAACATAATAATGCGAGGGTTAATTCAAATTATTTAAAATTCAAAATTTAATTTTATATTTTTTTTGAAATCTTAATAAAGCCAATCTAAACTATATATTCAAAAGCAAAAACAAAGGAAAAGCACAAGTAGTAAAAATATTTATAACTTTACTTCAAAATAAAACTTGATAAATCAATAAAAAACGATTAAAATAAAGAAAGAAGGAAGGAATTAAATGGAATTTAATAGAAACAATAGAAGATAAAAAAGAAAGAGAAATTATGGCAGAGATTATAAAAAATATAATAGAACCCAATATAGGAAAAAATAAGGCACAAGAAATGTTAGAAAAATTAGAAAGAAAAATGAAAATAGAAGAAATACATGAAATAACAGGATTATCAGAAGAAGAAATAAAAAAATTAGCAGAAAATTAACTAAAAAATAAAAGAACTTTGTAAGTTGATATAATTTACAAAGTTTTAAAATTTATATAATTAAATAAATTACAAGTAAAAACTTGAAAAAAAGCAAAAAACAAGGTAAAATAAATAAAGATTTAATAGAAAGTAGGAAAAAACATGTATTTAATAGTAGGTTTAGGAAATCCAGAACAAGACTATAGCAATACTAGGCACAATATGGGATTTAATACAATCAACAAACTAGCAAAACAATATAATATAGAAATAACTAGAAAAAATTTTAAAGGTTTATATGGAAGTGGCATAATAGAAGAAGAAAAAGTAATTTTACTAAAACCACAGACATTTATGAATTCAAGTGGAGAAAGCATTAAAGAAATTATGCAATTTTATAAAATAGAACCACAAGATTTAATAGTAATATATGATGATATAGATATTGAACCAGGAGTTATAAAGTTAAGAAAAACAGGAGGACCAGGAACACATAATGGAATGAAATCAGTTGTTCATGAATTAAATACACAAGATTTTAAAAGAGTAAGAGTAGGAATTGGAAAGCCAGGAGGAGAAGAAAAGCAGGATTTAATTGAATATGTAATAGGTGCAATTCCAGAAGAAGAAAAGGAAAAATTAGAAAAAGGAACAGACTTAGCAAAAGAAGCTGTAATCAGCATCATAAAAAACGGTATAGATATCGCAATGAATAAATTTAATTAAAACTCATAAAAATTATACGAAAAAGGAAAGGAACAAAAAAATGACAGAAATAATAGTACATACAAAAAAAGACGAAAAAATAGTAGCATTACTTGAAAATGGAAGATTAGTAGAATATTATGAAGAAGATGATGAATCAAAAAGAAAAGAAGGTAATATTTACATAGGAATTGTAAAAGATATTATAAAAGGAATGCAATCAGCATTTGTTGATATAGGAACAGAAAAAAATAGTTTTATTCATCTAAAAGATATATTACGTCAAATTGACGAAACAAAAGAAACGTATAATCCAAATATAAAAGTAGAAGATGTAGTAAAACCAAATCAAAAAATACTAGTGCAAGTAAAAAAAGATAGTAATGATCAAAAAGGTGCTAGAGTATCAACACACATTAATTTACCAGGTAAATATATTGCTTTACTTCCAAACAATGATATAATAACAGTTTCACAAAAAATAGAAGATAAAAAAGAACAAGAAAGACTAATAAAACTAGTAAAAGAAAACATAAGTGAAGGAAATGGAGCAATTATTAGAACATCTGCACAAAATAAAGAAAAAGAAATAATAGATGACATAAAAAAAATAGAGAAAAAATGGAATTCTATAATTGAAACAAGTGTTAATCCAAAATCAAATAAAGCAAAATTATTATATAAAAGCCAAGATATTATAGAAAAAATGTTAATGGATTTAGCAGACAATAAAATAGATAGAATAATTGTAGACAACAAAAAAAATAAAGAAGAATTAGAAAATCTGATAAAAGAAAATAATGAGTATGGAAACATTAAAGTAGAATTAACTAATAATATATTAGAAAAATATGACTTAGAAACACAAATAGAAAAAATAAAAAATAGAAAAATATGGTTAAAATGTGGAGGATTTATAACTATCGATAAAACAGAAGCATTAACAGCTATTGATGTAAATACTGGTAAATATACAGGGACACAAAATTTAGAGCAAACAGTATATAAAGTAAATACTGAAGCAACAATAGAAATTGCAAAGCAACTTAAATTAAGAGATATTGGTGGAATTATAATAATTGATTACATTGATATGAAATCACAAGAAAATAAAGCAAAAATAGAAAAATTATTAAAAGAAGAATTAAAAAAAGACAGAAGCAAAACACAAGTAGAAGGCTTTACGAATTTAGATTTAATGGAATTAACTAGAAAACATATTTGTAGTCATAAAAATTAAAAGGAGAGAAAATTGAAAGTAGGATTTATATCACTAGGATGTAGTAAAAATTTAATTGATACAGAAGTAGCAATTCGGAATATTAAAAAAACATCAATTTCAAATTGTAAATAAAGTAGAAGAAGCAGAAATATTAATAATTAATACCTGTGGATTTATTGATTCAGCCAAAGAAGAAGCAATTAATACTATTTTAGAAATGGCAGAATACAAGAAAAAGAATTGCAAATACCTTATTGTAATGGGATGTTTAGTACAAAGATATTATGAAGATTTAATAAAATCATTACCAGAAGTAGATTTGTTTATAAAACTAGATGAATATGACAAATTATGGGACAAAATAGAAGATTTAATAAAAAGAAATATTGTCCAAAAAAGTAAAACAAAAACACATAAAAAAATAATGGATATTCCTCCAATGCCAATGCTAACAGAGCAAGAATTTTTAAACCGAACTATTACCACAGGTAATAACTATGCTTATTTAAAAATAGGAGAAGGTTGTAGCAATAAATGTACTTATTGTGCTATTCCATATATTCGTGGACCATTTGTAAGCAGAAAAAAAGAAGATATAATAGAAGAAGCAAAAGACCTAGCAAAACAAGGAATAAAAGAAATTATCATAATCGCACAAGATACAACAAAATATGGAATAGACTTATATGGTGAAAGTAAACTGTCAGAAATATTAAATGAAATTAGCAAAATAAAAGAAATCAAATGGATACGATTTTTATATTCTTATCCAGAAGGCATTACAGATGAATTAATTGATACTGTAAAAAGAAATCCTAAAATTGCAAAATATTTTGATATACCAATACAACATATATCAGATGATATATTAAAAAAGATGAATAGAAGAACAACAAAAAAGCAAATAGGAGAATTAATAAAAAAGATAAGAAGCAAAATTCCAGATGTAACATTAAGAACTAGCCTAATTGTAGGATTTCCAGGTGAGACAAAAGAAAATTTTGAAGAATTATTTGAATTTGTAAAAACAACTAAATTTGATAAATTAGGAGTTTTTATGTATTCAAAAGAAGATGGCACACCAGCATCTAAAATGAAAAATCAAATTCATGGAAACACAAAGAGATCAAGATATAATAAAATAATGAAACTTCAAAATCAAATATCAAAAGAGAATTTGCAGAAAAAAGTAGGCAAAGAATATGAAGTATTAGTAGAAAATATCTCTTTTGATGGAAAGTATTATATTGGTAGAACTATGCAAGATGTACCAGACATAGACGGAGTTGTCTACATAAAAAATACAACCCCAAAAGACTTGATAAATAAATGGATTAAGTGTAAAATAATAAAAGAAACAGAGTATGATTTAATAGCCAAAATTATAAAGGAGTGAGTAAATATGGTATTAGATTTAGACAATGGAAGATATATTAGAATAACAATCTTGAAAAATGATAAAGGTACCTATGAATACTATAATGATGGTATTTTAATTGGTGTATATAATCCAAATGCAATGAAAGATACTAAATTTTTAGAAGTAGATTTAGAAAAAAACAACACAATGGAAAACGAATTAAGTGCAGAAAGTAAAGATGAGATAAAACAAATTATAAGTGAAGTAAAAGAAAAAATAAATTCTATAGATTTAGAACAAATAGCAGAAGAAGCAAAAGAAAATGAGGCAATAAAGAAATATATAGAAGAAAATGAAGAATTTGTTGAAGAAGAGATAAAATCAGTTACAGTTGTAGATTTAAAAGAAAAATCAGAAAAAGAAGAAAATAAATCAGATAAAGAAAAAGAAGATAAAGAACAAGAAGAAACAAGTCAGGTTACTCAAAGTGATGTAAATATTAAACAAGAAGTAAATTTAGATGAAAGAGCAACAGATGTAGAAAGTTTTAGAAAATGGCTAGGAGGAAAAATTCCAAAAGAATTTCAAAAAGTAGGAGTAATTGAATCAAGTGAATCATCTAAAATGAAAGACAAAAATGGAAACGCAATAGATACACCTTCTACAAGATATAGTTTAGTGTTAATAGGAAAAAATAAAGAAGTAGAACCATTAAAAAAATATGTACCACAATTAGAACAAAATCAAGCTGTAGGAAATAATCCAATAGAAAATAGCTATCAGATTGATGCAAATGGACAAGTAGAAAAAGATTCAGTTATATCTGAATATAGAATTGGAAGCAAGGTAATTCAGTTAGATAAAGACCATGGAGATAATTTAGAAGTAAACATAGGGAAATATTCACCTTTTACAAATAATTTGGTAACTACTAGAATGAGAGATAGAAATACACAATTTGCTACAGATATTGAGGTTAGGAAAGCAGCAATGGGACACTATAAGGGAGTCTATGAGTCAGAAAATAGTTACGAAGAAGCAAAAGAACATGAAGAAGCAGGATGTGAGCCAGAACAATTATCTTATAAAGAAATAGATGGAGAAGAGGATACCGGACACAGCCATTTTGCGCAAGAAGAAATAGATGTATATGTAAAAGAATTAATGCAAAATGAAGAAATTAGCCAAGTATTTACAGAAAAAGAAGTAAAAGAGAGACTAGAAAAAAACTTAGGAAATAAAATAGAAGAGAATAGTTCTATTGAACAAATAAAACAACAAACTGAAAACGAATTAGAAGAAGATGCTTCACATTTTAAGACAAGAGGAGAAATACAACAGTAATTTTTTAAACAGGGTTTACATGAACTACAGTCTTATAAATTTTATCTAAACCATTAATTGTATTTTCAAGACTATCTGCTAATTTGTGGCTTTCAAAAGTAGTCATATTACCATCTAAGTAAATAGTCAAAAATATTAAATATTGATTTCCAACAGGGGTAGAGATAATATCATCTATCCCTTTAATTTCTTTATAGCTATTTACGATATCTAAAATAATATCTTTAGTTTTATCATCTACACTAATATCCATTAAAACATTATAGCTTTCAATAAAAATTGTAACACCAGTATAGCAAATATAAATAGAAATACCAATACCAACTATACTATCAAACCAATAAATACCATATAAAGTTAACAAAATAGAAATTAAAGTAAAAGAAGTAATAATACAGTCATTTCTATGGTCTTTCATATTAGCATCTAATAATATAGTAGGATGTTTTTTATAAGCATTTTTTGTATACCAGAAAAGAAACAACTTAGTTAGTATAGTTGCAATACAAACAAAAACTAAAAACCAAGAAAATTGAAGCTTGCTTCCTAAAACTAAAGTTATAATAGAGTCATATAGTAATTTTGCAGAAATTAAAATCATAGAAATACTAATAAACATAGAAAAAATATATTCTGCTTTTCCATGTCCTAAATTATGATCTTCATCATTTGGTTCACTTGCTATTTTATTTCCGATAAAAGTCATCAAAGATGCAAAAATATCTCCAGCACTATTAAAACTGTCTGCAATTAAAGCTTGGCTATGACTTATAAAACCTACAATTGCCTTTATTATTAATAAAAATATATTTCCAAGAATACCATAAATTCCAGCTTTTTTTGTGATTTTAAATTTTTCTTCCATAATTAATAAATCAACTCCATTTATAACATAGATATGATTATAACACAAAAAATAGAAATAATAAAGCAAAATAAAAATGTTGCAAAAAAATGTTAAATATGCTATACTTTAAAAGTACATGATAGTTAAACAAATGAGGTGTTAAATAAAAATGTCAATATTGATAGTAATATATATATTAATTTTTATAATATTTGCATTAGTTGCATATTCAATATTACAAATAAAATTATTTGGTATAAAAATAAAAGATTTTTGGACCTTTATTGAAGCAAACCAAATGTTAGATAAATTATATAAATTTGCTAGACAGTATGAAAATATGTCACCACAAGAACAACTAATTTATTTATCAGAAGCGGAAAAAATATTTAAAGCATTTGATAATGTACCAGATGCATTATGGGAAGAAGAATATGATAAATATAAAACAGTATTATCAAAATACAAAGATATAAAAATGATTCGTTGGGCAGAAGAAAATAAATAAAAGTACTAAACTGTATTTAAGTTTAGTACTTTTTTTAAAATCTAATAACCAACAAGCTTAATAGTAAATAAGCATAACGGGAAGCTCTTTTCATTAATATTCTATTTTTCATTATTTCTAAAGATTCAGAAATAGCACAATATTTATCAACAAAAGTTAAGATAAAACCTTCAAATGATTTTGGAAAGCTAAATGTAATAGGCCACATATGTTTTATTATAATATCTTTTTCTTTTTCATTTAAATCAAACAATTTACTTGCATTTTCGCAAGCAGTTTTTCCATGAGTAAAAGCATGAAGTCCTTTTCTGCCATCTTGTCTTTTTCGCCAATCGTATAAAAACAAATCATGAAGCATAGCTGCACGAGTGGCAGATATATAATCTAAATGATATTTTTTACAAATAAGAAAACAATAATAAGCTGCAACATAACAATGCTCATAACAACTTGTTTCATAATGTTGTCTATATTTTTTCATTTCTTGGACTGTATCATTTGCAATTAAATCTTGTATAATATTTTGGAATTCTTCATCTGCTTCAGATAAAGTTTTTATATATGTTTTCATTTTAATACCTCATATTTTCCTATGTACTTCACTATTTATTATAACATTTTATAAAAAATAATGCAAATTTAATTTATTTTATAAGTTGTTCTAGTATTTGAATTGCATTAGAAGCAGCACCTTTTCTTAAATTATCACTAACCACCCATAAGTTTAAACCAAAGTCAACACTATAATCACGTCTTATTCTACCTACATAAACTTCATCAGTTCCATCTGCTTTGCTAGCTAAAGGATAAAAATTTTTCTCTGGATTATCTACTACAATAATACCAGGTGAGTTTTCGAATAAAACTCTAACATCATAAAGATCAAAATCTTTTTCCAATTCAACGTTAATTGATTCTCCATGACAATTACGAACAGGAACCCTTACTGTTGTTGCTGTTATTTTTAAATCTGGATGATGCAATATTTTTCTTGTTTCGTTAATCATTTTATATTCTTCCTTTGTATATCCATGTTCCATAAAAACATCAATTTGAGGAATACAGTTATTATAAATTGAATAAGGGAATTTTTTTAAATTATCACCATCTGCCTTATTTTCTAAATCTTCAATTCCAAATCTTCCTGCACCAGAAACTGCTTGATAAGTAGAATAAACAATTCTTTTGATTTTATAATGGTCATCTAAAACCTTCAATGGCAAAACAGCTTGAATAGTAGAACAATTAGGATTTGCAATAATTCCATTATGTTTTGCAATATCTTCTGGATTAACTTCAGGAACAACTAAAGGAACATTTTTATCCATACGGAAAACACTACTATTATCAATTACTATGCAACCTTTTGAACTAGCAATTGGAGCATACTTTTCAGAAACACTACCACCAGCACAAAAAATTGCAAAATCAAAATGTTGATCAAAAGATTCTTCAGTTAATTCACAAATTATATAATCCTGTCCTAAAAATTTAATTTTAGTGCCAGCAGACTTTGAAGATGAAAATAGTGTGTAGGTTACATTTTTAAAATTTTTTTCTTCTAATACTTTTAGAGCAGTTCTACCAACTAAACAGCTTGCGCCAACAATGGCAACCTTATAATTAGACAATTAAATCTCCTCCTTAAATTTTTATATCATTTAAAAAATATGTTTCAATTTCTTAATTGATACCATTTTATCATAGTAATAAAAGAAAATATACAAAAAAATAAAAAAAATTAAATTCGCAAATTTTCAGAGTAATTTCTGGAAAATAAAAGGTTATTGCACTATTCAGATTTATTGCCGTTTTAAAGTAATA
>CANRFX010000041.1 GCA_947629995.1 uncultured Clostridia bacterium
ACACAACTACAACACTTTTTATGCTAATCGCAAAAAGTGTTAGTTGTGGCAGGGAAAATAAATTTTCCCCACACCCCTTACATAAAAAATACCTTTTCGTATTTTTTATGTTTTAGCCTAAATTTGCTTTATTGCAATTTTAGGCTAAAAAATCAGCTACCTAAGTAGTTTTTCTACTTTAGTAACTGATTTTATTTATGCAAATGATGTAGTTTATATAAACACTTCTGCATTTGCATACAATTTGGTAAAATCAAAGTTTGTATAATCTCTCTGTTCAAAATTAGATTTGTTATTTCTCTTGCCTTGTAATTCCTTGTTATAATTATTTTTGAAACTCTATCGGAGGTTACATTCACAATACTTGCTATATATTTATTACTTGCAAAGCAACTTCCTGTTTCATCACTCAAGTATAAAATCATTGATAATATTAATTTTTCTTTATCTGATAATTGTTCATCTAATAAAATTTCTACTGGTATCCATAAACCTTTTAATTTTTGTTTGTTCATATAATCCTCCTTTCATTGAATTTTGCATAAAAAAAGAAGGTACAACTTTATTAATTGACCTTCTCACTATACCTATTATTTGTAGTTAACTTAATCTAATATAACTTGATATAAAAAAGTATTTAAATTCATACCAATATATTTTCATTTTTTTCTTAAGATCTAAATCATTTATTTTAATCTTTAGCAAATCCATTACAGATGTTTTCTCTCCTGTAAAATCATATTTCATATTACAAATAATTTTGCCCACTAAAAACATTTGCTTCATTACTGCTGGATTTTCCTTGTTTTTAAAAATTTCTTGCATATAATTTCCTATATATTTTAATGTTAATTTAGAAGAATACATATAACTATCTTTTTGAATTAGTTGAATTGCCATTGTATCTGTAATTTCAGCAGGTTTAACTAAATTATTATCTTCCATAATTCTTTTTATATTATTCTTTTTATACTTGCTTATCGTACTATTATAATCACAAAATAATATTGAACACCAAACATTTAATATTTCTTGTTGTATTTTAATACCTTCTTGCTTAAAAAATACTGTTGTTTGCTTTTTTCTTTCATTAGAATTTGTTAAAAATGCTGTAATAAATGCAACTACTATTGTAACTAAAATTTGAATCCATATTTTTTCTCCTACTCTCCATTTTTTACCATTTTAGCATAAAATTTAGAATTTAACAAATTATTTAAAAACTTTTTAATTTCATTTAATACTCTTAATCCACTCATTTATCTTATACTTGTCCGATGTATCAATCAAATATCGCAATCCCCTGGATAAGAAAATGTTACTTTGCCATATGTTCCAACTAATGCTCCCACAAATATAACAGATGAACGCATTTGTCTCATTAGTTTTTCTGGTATTTCATATTCAGAAATTTTGCTTGTATCTATAATTACTTTATTATTCTTTTTTGTTACAGTTCCTCCTAATTTTCGTAAAATTTCAAACATCATTTGCGTATCATGTATATTAGGTACATTATATAATGTTGTTTTTCCTTTATTTAATATACTTGCTGCAATAATTGGTAATGATGCATTTTTAGAACCTGATATCGTTACTTCTCCTTCTAGTTTTTTCCCTCCTTTGATTATGTACTCTGACATTTTTTTACCACCTTTCACTTTTATTTGCTATATATTATGTTCTCTTAACTTAAAAAGTGAATTTTATATATTGAAAAATCTTACATAATATCATATAATATGTTCATATTAAAGTTATGGAGGAAAATTATGAAGAAAATAACTGTAAAAAACTTATATAAAAACACAAAAGAGTTTGTACAAAAGGAAATTACCATAGAAGGTTGGGTAAAAACAGTTCGTGATTCAAAAACTTTTGGATTTATAGAATTAAATGATGGGACATTTTTTAAAAATGTGCAAGTTGTTTTTAATAATAGTTTAGAAAATTTTGAGGAGATTTGCAAATTAACTATTAGTTCTTCTATTAAGGTAATTGGAAATTTTATTTTAACAGAAAATGCAAAACAACCATTTGAAATTCAAGCAACTAAAATTGAAATAGAAAGTTTAGCTGATAGAAGCTACCCTCTTCAAAACAAAAAACATTCTTTTGAATATTTAAGAACAATTAGCCATTTACGTCCAAGGGCAAATACTTTTAGCGCTGTATTTCGTGTTAGAAGTGTTTTAGCATATGCTATCCACAAATTCTTCCAAGAAAGAGGATTTGTGTATGTAAATACTCCTATTCTTACAGGAAGTGATGCTGAAGGTGCTGGAGAAATGTTTAATGTAAATTCTTTTGATTTAAGTCAAGTTCCAAAAAATGAGCAAGGTGAAGTTGACTTTTCACAAGATTTTTTTGGAAAATCTACTCATCTTACTGTAAGTGGACAATTAAATGCTGAAACTTTTGCTCAAAGTTTTTGCAATGTTTACACTTTTGGACCTACTTTTCGTGCTGAAAATTCAAATACCGTTAAACATGCAGCAGAATTTTGGATGATTGAACCAGAAATTTGTTTTGCTGATTTAAATGATGATATGGATTTAGCAGAAGATATGATTAAATATATTTTTCAATATGTATTAGACAACTGTCCTGAAGAAATGGAATTTTTCAATAAATTCATTGATAATGGATTATTAGAAAGATTACATCATGTTATTCAATCTGATTTTGCTAGAATTAGCTATACAGATGCGATAAAAGAATTAGAAAAACATAATGATGAATTTGAATATAAAGTTTCATGGGGTGTTGATTTGCAAACAGAACATGAAAGATTTTTATGTGAGAAAATCTTCCAGAAACCTGTTTTTGTAAAAGATTATCCTAAAGATATAAAAGCCTTTTATATGAAACAAAATCCAGATGGAAAAACTGTTGCAGCTAGCGATTTACTTGTTCCTGGTATTGGGGAAATTGTTGGTGGTAGCCAAAGAGAAGAAAATTATGATAAATTATTAAATCGTATGAAAGAATTAAATATGCCACTTGATAGGTACGATTGGTACTTGGATTTAAGAAAATATGGAAGCTGTGTTCATTCTGGATTTGGTTTAGGTTTTGAAAGAGCTATTATGTATTTGACTGGTATGCAAAATATTCGTGATGTTATTCCATTTCCTAGAACTCCAAAAAATTGTGAATTTTAATTAAAATAGGATTTTTTAAATGGAAAAACGGAGATTAGGTTTTAACCCCATTCTCCGTTTTTTTATTTTCCATAATAAGAATCTAATAAAATTTGTTTTAATTCACTTACCAATGGTAATCTTGGATTTGCAGTAGTACATTGATCTTCAAATGCTCGATCTGCCAACATATCTACTTTTGCCAAAAATTCTTGTTCATCAATTCCTGCATCCTTTAATGATTTTGGAATATTTAAATGCTCATTTAGTTCTTGAATTTTTTCAATTAAGCTATTTATTCCTTCTTCTTTTGTATCTGCTTTTAACCCAACTTTTTTTGCTAATTCGTAATATTTTTCGTCTGCTATAAAATATTCGTATTTTGGAAATGATACAAATTTAGTTGGTCTAGAACTATTATATTTGATAACATATGGTAAGATAATTGCATTTAACCTACCATGTGCCATATGAAATTCTGCTCCAAGCTTATGTGCCAAAGAATGGTTAATTCCTAAAAATGCATTTGTAAAAGCCATTCCTGCAATTGTACTTGCATTATGCATTTTTTCTCTTGCTAATTTATTTGTTCCATCATCATAAGCTATTTCTAGATATTTCATTACCAATTCTACAGCTTTTTCTGCTAAACCATCTGTGTAATCAGATGCCATATTAGATACATATGCTTCAATTGCATGTGTTAAAACATCCATTCCTGTATCTGCTGTAACTGTTTTTGGCAGGCTCATAACTAAGTCTGGATCAATAATTGCTACATCTGGTGTTAATTCATAATCTGCCAATGGATATTTTTTATTCTTCTCTTTATCTGTTATAACTGCAAATGAGGTTACTTCTGAGCCTGTTCCTGAAGTTGTTGGAATTGCTACCATTTTACATTTTGTACCTAACTTTGGAAATTTATAAGTACGTTTTCTAATATCCATAAATTTTAGTTTTAATCCTTCTACATCTGCATCTGGATTTTCATAAAATAGCCACATTCCTTTTGCTGCATCAATTGGGCTTCCTCCTCCTAAAGCAATAATAACATCTGGTTTGAAGCCTTGCATTACATTAACACCTTTTTTTATTGTGTCAAATGATGGGTCAGACTCTACATCACTAAAAATTTCACAATGTACATGTTTCTGTCTTTTTCTTAAATGATACAAAATTCTATCAACATATCCAAATTTGACCATTCCTTCATCTGTTACTATAAATGCTCTTTCGATATCTGGCATTTTTTCTAAATATTGAATTGAACCTGCTTCAAAATAAATTTTTTCTGGAATTTTAAACCACTGCATATTAACTCTCCTTTTCGCAACTCTTTTTATATTAATTAAATTTACTGATGATACATTTGCTGTTGTTGAATTTCCACCAAATGAACCACATCCAAGTGTTAGTGATGGCATATTTGTATTGTATATATCGCCTATCGCTCCATGAGTTGATGGTGAGTTAACTATAATTCTTCCTGCTTTCATGGTTTTTGAAAATCTTAATGTTACTTCTTTATTTTCAGAATGAATAACGGCAGAGTGACCTAATCCTCCAAATTCTAATAGTTTTTCAGATTTTTCTATTCCTTCATCTTCATTTTCTACTATATAATAAGTAAGCACTGGGCTTAATTTTTCTTTTGAAAATGGATAATCTCGTCCAATTCCTTCTTCATATACTACAATTACTTTTGTATCTTCTGGTATTTCAAATCCTGCTTCTTTTGCAATTGTATAAGGTGATTGTCCTGGTACATGAGATTTTAACTTGTAACCATTTTCTTCTGTGTATTCAAACATACTATTTGCTAATTTTTGTTTTTCTTCAGGATTTACAAAATAGCAACCGTGCTTTTCTCATTAATTCTTCGAATTCTTTATAAATTTCTTTATCAACTAAAACTGCTTGCTCTGATGCACATATCATCCCATTATCAAATGCCTTTGATAAAACTATATCATTTACAGTTGTTTTTAATTTTGCTGATTTATGAATATAACATGGTACATTTCCAGGTCCTACACCAAGTGCTGGCTTTCCACAAGAGTACGCTGCTTTTACCATTCCTGTTCCACCTGTTGCTAAAATTAAATTTACATCTGGATGGTTCATAAGCAACCTAGTTGCTAAAACACTAGGCTCTTCTATCCATAAAATACAGTTTTCTGGCGCCCCAGCTTTAATTGCTGCATCTCTTAATATTCTTGCTGCTTCTTTACTACAATTTTGGCTAGATGGATGGAATCCAAACACAATAACATTTCTTGTCTTAGCTGCTATAATAGACTTAAACATAGTTGTAGAAGTTGGATTTGTTACTGGTGTTACACCAGCAATAATTCCAACTGGTTCTGCTATTTCTACGTAATCATCTTCTTGGTTTTCATTTATAATTCCAACGGTTTTTTCATATTTAATACTATGATAAATATATTCTGTAGCAAACATATTCTTTGTTATTTTATCTTCATAAATTCCTCTTCCGAGTCTCCTCTACTGCCATTTTAGCAAGTTCCATATGGTGTTCTAATCCTGCCATTGACATAGCTTTTGTAATATTATCTACTGTTTCTTGATCTAATTTCAAATATTCTTTTGAGGCTACTTTTGCTTTTTCAATTAGTTCATTTATCATATTTTGAACTTTTTGTTCTTCTTCACTCATATTTGGCATAAAAATTCCTCCTCTTTCGTGTTTATTTTAACCATAATTATTATATATTATTAAGATTTTTTGTCAAGGTGTTTTTTGGGACGGGGTCAAAAAACACCTTCTCTTTTTTATATTTTATTTTTTTATTTATCAATTATTTTATTTGAGGTGTTTTTTGACCCCGTCCCAAAAAACACCTTTTAACTTATAAGTTCTATTTATAGTATGTAGTTTCTGTAAATATAAACCATAAAATGCTATATTAATTCATATATAGAATAGGAAGGTGATTTTAATGGCACTAGATTATGCCGTAATTGGTCAAAGAATTAAACAAGCAAGACTTGCTAAAAACTTAACACAAGAAGATTTAGCAGAACAAATTGATATTTCAGTGGCTTTTTTAAGTAGAGTTGAAAGAGGAAATTCTCATATAAATTTAAAAAGATTAAATCAATTATGTGGTTTATTGGATGTAACAGAAGGATATGTTTTAAATGGTGCTTCTAGCAGTTCTAAAAATTACTTAAATAAAGAATTTTCTGAATTAATAAGAGGATGCTCTCCTGAAAAACAAAAATTGATTTATAATGTTGCAAAGGCAATTGTTGAAACAGATATGTAAATAAAATTCCAGTAAAAATTACTGGAATTTTTGCTTTATCTTTATTTTTACCTTTCTAAATTCTCCATGTGGTTTGTAAAAAGTCTTATGGATTTTATTCTTCAACTTTTTCGAATAATTCTTTTCCAACTCCGCATAAAGGACAAGTCCAATCATCTGGTAAATCTTCAAATTTTACTCCTTCTTTTTCATCATCATAAATATATCCACATACTGTACATTTATATTTCATTTCTTATTCACCTCCCATCAAATTATCTGCTAATTCTTCTAACTCATGTATTGTATCATCTTTTACTGTTGATTTAATAGTAACAGTTTTTTCTATTATTGTAATGTCTTTCATTCCATCTAATATGTTTCTCATAGTCTTTTCAGCAGATGGTGCCCAAGAACCATTTTGAATTATTGCTATTTTCCTATTTTGATAGTTTCTTTCTTTTAAATGATTTAAAAATTGTTCCATTGGTACAAATACACCTGCATTATAGCTTGATGCAGCTAAAACAAGTTTAGAATAACGGAATGCATCTTCAATTGCTTCATGCATATCTTCCTTAGTTAGGTCTGTTAAAACTACTTTTTTTGCACCTTTTTTTTCTAAAATTTCTTTTAAGTTTTCTGCAGCCTTTAATGTATTTCCATAGATTGATGCTACAGCAATAAATATGCCATCTTCTTCTGGAATATAACTGCTCCAAGTATTATATCTTTCTATATAATGGGCTAAATTTTCTTTTAGAATTGGACCATGTAAAGGACAAATTACTTTAATATCTAAAGTCTGTGCTTTTTTTAATAATGCTTGCACTTGGCTACCGTATTTTCCTACAATTCCAAAATAATATCTGCGTGCTTCACAATCCCAATCTTCCTCTGTGTCCAAAGTTCCAAATTTTCCAAATCCATCTGCTGTAAATAAAATTTTGTCTTTTTTATCATAAGTTACCATTACTTCTGGCCAATGTACCATTGGTGCCATAAAAAATTGTAATGTATGCAAGCCAAAGTTTAATTCTTCTCCCTCTTTTACAACTATTTTTTTATTGCTTAAATCAATATCAAAAAAGTTTGGTAACATATTAAATGTAGTCATATTTCCAATTAATTTCATGTCTGGGTATTTATCTACTAATAATCCTATGTTATATGCATGGTCTGGCTCTAAGTGAGAAATAACTAAGTAATCTACTTTTTCTCCATTTAATGCTTTTTCTAAGTTTTCAAGCCATATGTTAGTTACTTTTTTATCGCAAGTATCTAATACTACATTTTTTTCATCTTTTATTAAATAAGAGTTGTAAGCCATTCCATTTGGTACTTCATATTGTCCTTCAAATAATCTAATATCTCTGTCATCTGCTCCTATGTAAATAACTGAGTCTGTTATATTAATATCTTTCATTTTTAACCTCCTAAATTTATATATATATTATAACAAAAAATTATCTTTTGTAAACAGATATTGCTTAAAAATTTAATTAACAATAGTATTACAACTTTTGTCAATTTTTTTAATTCAGATAAACGATTTTCTCTTGACACAAACCTAATTTAGTCATATACTAAAACCATAAAATGTATAAAAAGGAGGAAGGTTAAATATGGACGACTTAATTGAAATTCGCTGGCATGGTAGAGGCGGTCAAGGTGCAAAAACAGCTTCTTTACTTTTAGCAGATGCTGCTTTTAATACTGGAAAATATATTCAAGGTTTCCCAGAATATGGACCTGAAAGAATGGGAGCACCAATTACTGCATACAACAGAATTAGTAGTAACCCTATTACCATCCATAGTAATATTTATGAACCAGATTATGTAGTTGTTGTAGATGATACACTTTTAGAAACAGTTGACGTTACATCTGGTCTAAAAGAGACAGGAGCAATTGTAATTAATACTACAAAATCAAGTGATTATTTAAAAAGCGCTCTAAAAGGATATTCTGGTGATATCTATACAATTGACGCAAGAAAAATATCTGAAGAAGCTTTAGGACGTTATTTTCCAAATACACCTATGCTTGCTGCCATTGTTAAAGTAAGTGGTATTATGACAGATGAGGCTCTATTAGAAGATATGAAAGGGTCTTTCAAGCATAAATTTGCCAAAAAACCTGAAGTAATAGAAGGAAATATGAAAGCCCTAGAATTAGCATTAAAGGAGGTTAGAAAAATATGACAAATATAAATAATAAAACTCCTATGGAGAAACTAACTCCAGGTGGTGATATATATACTTCTGGAAATGCAAGAGATTTTAAAACTGGAGATTGGAGAAGTGTAAAACCAATTTACCTTTCTGAAAAATGTAAGCAATGTGGACTATGCTTTCCAGTTTGTCCAGATGATGCTATTCCAGTAAGTAAAGAAGGTTTAAGATCTGATTTTGATTATGATTATTGCAAAGGATGTGGCGTATGTGCAAAGGTATGTCCATTTAATGCAATTGAAATGAAGGAGGAGGGATAAAATATGAGTATAAGAGAGAGATTAAGTGGTAATGAAGCAGCAGCAACTGCTATGAAACAAATTAATCCAGATGTTGTAGCAGCATTCCCTATTACACCTTCAACAGAAATACCACAATATTTTTCAACTTTTGTAGCAAATGGTGTTGTTGATACAGAATTTGTTGCAGTAGAAAGTGAACATAGTGCTATGTCTGCATGTATTGGTGCAGAAGCTGCTCGGAGCTAGAGCAATGACAGCTACATCTGCAAATGGATTATCTCTAATGTGGGAAATGATCTATATTGCATCTAGCTTAAGATTACCAATTGTTTTATCACTTGTTAACAGAGCTGTATCTGGACCTTTAAATATTCATTGTGATCATTCAGATGCAATGGGAGTTCGTGATAGTGGATGGATTATGCTATTTTCAGAAACAAACCAAGAAGCATATGACAATACTTTAATGGCACATAGAATTGCTGAAAATAAAAATGTAATGCTTCCTTTAATGGTTTGTCAAGATGGATTTATTACTTCACACGCTATTGAAAATATTGAATTAGTAGAAGATGATAAAGTAAAAGAGTTTGTTGGCACATATAAACCTAAACACTATTTATTAAATAGAGATGAGCCAATAGCAGTTGGACCATTAGACTTACAAGCTTATCTATTTGAGCACAAAGCACAACAAGCAATTGCTATGAAAAATGCAAAACAAGTTATATTAGATGTATCTAAAGATTTCGAAAAAATGACTGGTAGAAAATATGGACTATTCGAAGAATATAAATTAGATGACGCAGAAGTTGCTATTGTTTGTATGAACTCAACTGCAGGAACTACAAAATTTGTTGTAGATAATTT
>CANRFX010000042.1 GCA_947629995.1 uncultured Clostridia bacterium
CTCCAAATTTATTAATATTTTATCACAATATTAACAAATTTGGAAGGTTTTATATCAAATAAATTGCGGAAGAACCATTTTTGCTTGACAATTTACAAAAAAAAGCAATATAGTTTTATGTTTACTATATTACTTCAGTTTGTGCCGTAAAAAGAGCAAATGGGGGCAAAGTGCTAAATACCAGCTAAGATTACACGGAAAGAACCGTCGCCCATGATCCAGCCATTCGCGAAATCTGCATAGAACATGCCCGCACCGTCAATACCAGAGCAGCTGCCCCCACGTTTGAAGAACGGAAAGGTCTGGTTCATTAAGAAAGACTTGTTGTTAAACCATGCATCTTGTCCACTTCCTGTAAAAACTTCGTATGTTGCATCCCCCGGGTAATAACTTCCGTAGTTCGTTACAGAGCTTGATGTTTTATACTTTGTTACATACTGTTGTTCAGTTTCTTCTATTAATGACTTTCCATGACTATCTGTTGTCCCTTCATTATATACTGCTACATATTCAAATGCACCACCACTTAAGTCAAATACCCCGTATTCGTTTCCTGTTGAACTTGATAAATTCTTGTCTTCTGAACCTTTTCCACTTCCTGTTATATAATCACTTGAATCATTTATATTTACTTCGTTTCCATTTCTTCCGTATTGACTATGAGTTAAATATGCTACTGCTCCCCATTCGCTATTTTTCATTAAATGACTTCCTTTGTCTTTATCATAATTTAATGCATTCGTATAACAATCTCCTACAGATATCTTTCTCCAACTTGTTACATTTGGTACTATCTTTATGTTTGTTCCACTTCCACCAGAATCTGATGAATTGCTATCTGTTGCTGTATCTTTTGCTGATTCGTATTTTCCTACCCAAATTCCTGATAAATCTTCGTTCCATCCACCAATGGATGTATTAGTTTCAAATGCTGGATGGACTATATAGTCAAATCCATTGTAATTTACTGTCTCTATTCCGGCTTTTTGCGATTTCACCTTTGTGTATATTTCCATTTACCTCCCTTGTTCCGCCTCCATCACAATATCCTGCTACTTTTGTATATTTTTCATCTGCATAATATATTATTCTATATGCATATCTTGGTATCCATACAAAATATCCTTCATTTTCATTTACTGTGTTTATTGCATTTGCCCATTTACTTTTGGTTCCTTCTTGATTTTCTTCTCCTCCTTTGTAACTATACCATTCGCTGTCTATAAATCCGTCTTCGCCTTCTTTTTTCTCTGTTCCATTATTTTCCCAGTATACTTTTTTCATTCCATCTGGCAATTTACTTGGTACTAATGGGGCATCTATTTTTTTATTTTCTGTATTTACCCATATAATATCTATTTTTCCATATTTTTTTGTAAATTCTACTGGTGTTACAATTACTCCTATTGTTGTTTCCCCTGTTTTTTGTATTCCTTCTGTTGTTGCTGTTACTTCCACTTTATATGTCCCATTTGAGTCTACTTCTACTTGCCCACCTTTTCCATTTACTGTTCCTTCATATGTTTTTCCTGTGTCTAAATTTGTTACTGTTACACTATCTACTTTATCTACATCTGTTTTTACTTCTATTTCTATTGTTACTTTATCTCCTACTACTTCTCCCTGCGTTGCTTCTACTACTAACGTTACTCCTTTTCCGAATTTTTTTATTTTTCCTGTTTTTGCATCTATTACTGCTTCGTATCCATCTAATTCTACTACTATTTCATCTTCATTTTCTGATAATACTGTTCCTCCTATATCTTCTATCCTTTCTTTAAAAGTTTCTCTGTTGAATTTTCCATTTCCATCAAAACTTGCAACAACTTCTACTTCTATTTTCTCTCTTGCTGTTGCTTCTTTTGTTCTTTCACTTGCACCTTGGGCTTTTGTTAATATTCCATTTTCTCCTGTTAATGTCGCAATGCTTACTGCTGCAAGAATTAGCAATACTATGATAGTTATAACAAGTGCTATTAATGTAATACCCTTACTTCCTTTTAAAATTTTGTTTTGATTAATTTTTTCCTTATAATTTGCAATTTTTTTCATTTCTTCTTTTGACTCCCTTCTTTTTACATTATTTACTATTCATCTTAAGTTATACAAATTTTTGCATTTTTATTATATACTATTGCAACTATTTTTGCAAGCACTTTTAGGTGCATGATAAATTTATTTTTATTTTTTGCAAAAAAAAGTATTTTAAGTTCATTTACTCAAAATACTCTATTGTATTTTATTTACCGTTCTTTTGTGTTACTTCCGTGTGTACTGTGCTTTTACTAATTCCAAATTTTTTTGCAGCTCCCCTTACTGTATCTTTTGAATCTATTATATAGTGTGCTAAATCTATAGCACGCTCATCAATTGATATACCTTTCATAAAGCAAACCCCCATATGAATACTTTTGTTTAATTGTATTCTTATATAAAGGTAATTAGAACTAGCAAAAAATATTACTTATAAAGGTGTGTTTTCTATTAATCTTGATTCTTTTCCTGGTTTAAAATTTTTTATATTTCTTTTTTATTATTATAAATTCTATCTAATAATTCATCTGGATAATTTCTATCTATAAATTCATCTATAATTCCATCTGGAGGTATGTTTTGGTGTCTTTCCTTTTGTCTATTTCCTGCCATACATGATATAACAATATCAAATGTCATAAATAGCATCATAATTACTGTAATAGTTTTAGCTCCTTTTTTATAAATAAGTGGCTCTATTTTAAGTAATAATGGATAAACTAGTTTTAAATATAATACTGCTATTATTCCCCAATATACACAATAAAGCAAACTTGTTCTTCCATTCAAATTCATAAATAAATTTGAATAATCCCATGATATTGTTCCAAAAAATATTTCTTGAAAAAATGAGCATAAATATTCCAATGCTCCCCCCATAATCATTCCTGAGAAGAAAGCTTTTTTAGGATCTTGTATATTTAAAGTCAATATATAATATGCAACTGCACCAATTCCATAAATTTGTATAAATGGTCCATAAATTAAGCCTTGTCTCATTTCCAAAGCTCTAGTATATACTAAGGCATATAGCATTTCAGCAAAAAAGCCAACAACACTGCCTATTACAAATATCCAAAATATTTTTACAATGTAAATTACAATCTTTTTTCCCATATTTTTCCCCATTTATTTTCTTGTCCTAATTATATACTAAATATTATTATAAATGCAAGATATAAATAAAGTAACATTTATTTTTTAATAATCTCGCATAAACTATCTACTAGGTAATCTACATCTTCTTTTGTATTATCTTCTCCAAATGTTACTCTTAATGCTTTGCTTGCTAACTCATCAGAAAGCCCAATATTTGATAAAACATGTGAAGGCTTGCTTGAGCCAGATGTACAAGCAGAACCAGATGATGCACAAATTCCTTTTGCATCCAATAAAAATAGTAATTCTTCTCCATCTATAGATGGAAATGAAAAGTTGCTATTTCCTGGTAATCTATTTTCTATATCCCCATTTAGAATTGCTTCTGGAATTTTTTCTTTTATTTGTTTAATATAATAATCTCTTAATTCTTTTAAATGTGCCATATGTTCTTTTAAATTGTTATTTGCTAATTCACACGCTTTTCCTAATGCCACAATTCCTGCTACATTTTCTGTTCCTGCCCTTTTATCTTTTTCTTGATGTCCCCCATCCATAAATTTTTCAAATTGTATTCCACTTTTTACATATAATGCTCCAATTCCTTTTGGTGCATATAATTTGTGTCCAGATAAAGATAAACTATCAATTCCCATTTTCTTAACATCAATTGGTATATTCCCACAGGCTTGAACACTATCGGTATGGAATATTATATTATACATTTTAGCAATTTTAGAAATCATTTCAATTGGCTCAATAGTTCCAATTTCATTGTTTGCAAACATAATTGTAATTAATATTGTATCATCTCGAATAGAATTTCTTAAGTCTTCTAAACTAATAAAGCCTTGTTTATTAACTTTTAAATATGTTACTCTAAATCCTTGTTTTTCTAATGTTTTGCATGTATGGAGTACTGCTGGATGCTCAATGCTTGAGGTAATTATATGTTTACCTTTTTTTTGATTTGCATAGGCAATTCCTTTAATTGCCATATTATCACTTTCTGAACCACAACCTGTAAAATAAATTTCATTTGGATTGCAATTAATTAACTTTGCAACTTTTTTCCTAGCTTCTTCTATTGCCTTTTTGGAGTTTCTTCCTATACTATATAAAGAAGATGGATTTCCGTAATCTTCTTTTAAATAAGGCAACATCTCGTCTAGCACTTCTGGTTTTACTTTTGTAGTTGCTGCATTATCAAAATATCTAATTTTCATCATCTACTTAAATATATCCTCCTTCTTTGTAATTATATTCATCATTAGTATTTTATATTTCTTTTAAAAACTTTAAATTTTCAATTGTTGTTTGATATCCATATTGATAACATTTATCTAATTTTTCTATATCTAAAAGTCCTGCTTTATCAGTTGGAATTGTTAATACAAAATCACTTTGCTCTAAACTTTCTTCTGAAATTTTATTTCCCATAATATCAATGGTTCTCATTACTATGTCCATCACATTACTATTTTCATCTATTTCATCTGCTTTGAAATTAATTGCTATAACTTTATCTGCTCCTTGTTTTTTTACTTCTAGTACAGGAATATTATCTAAAATTGCACCATCTAGAAATTTGTGTCCTTGAAAATCACATGGGCAAAAGACTCCTGGAAAGCAACTACTTGATCTAACAGCTTTTCCAACTGTTACATCTGTTATATAACGCTCTTTATTCTTACAATTTTTAGGTATTTGGTTTGTAAATACATATTCTTTTGAATGTTTAATATCTACACTTGGTATTACTAATGGCATATTTGTGATGTCTTTTATTTTCTTTATTCCTTTTTTTATTGCAGCATTATTATATGCTTCTTCTAGGGTCTTACCTGTTTTTAATCCTGATATACATACTTTTTTATTTGTCATAAAGTTTTTTATTCCAGATACTATTGGACCAGAATTAATCGTTACAATGTCTTTTGCATATCTTTTAAATAAAAAATATATATAATATGGAGAATACCCCATAGCATATAGTGAAGCTACTAAACTTCCAGAACTAGTACCTCCTATTACATCTATTTTTATGCCATTATCTTCCATTGCTTTTAATGCTCCAGCATGAGCAATTCCTCTAATTCCTCCACCAGATAAAGCTACTCCTAATTTCAATTTAGTGTCTCCTTTTCTTTTTTTATTATTAGTATTTACTATAAAATATGAGTTTAAACAAAAAAATGGCACTTTTACTCTAAAAAATGAGTAATGTGCCAACTAAAAATTATTATTTTATTTTTCATCAGTATAATAAAATTCTCCAAATCCGTAAATTACCTTATAATATGGTCCAATGAAATTAGGTTGTGTTTGTAAATCAAAAGTATAAGTAGGTTCTAAAATTTCTTCTCCTAATTCATTTATTACTCCCCATTTTCCATCTTTTTTAACTGCTGCAAAACCATATTCATTTAGTTCATAAGCTTTATCATATTTGCATTCTACTACTAAATTTCCTTGAATATCTTCAAATCCATATAGATTTTCTTGTACTTTTATAAATAATTTGTTATTTGGATATACCTCTGTATTTTTTAATTCTTTACCTTGTTTGTTAAAATATTTTGTTTGTGTATCATTATATACTTTAATATATTCTTGTTCTACTTCTACATTTGCATTTTCCATTTCACAGATTTTTTCTAGCGCTTTTGAATAAATTCCGTGTTGTGTTGTCTTTTAAAGTTTGTATTAAGTCTGTTCCTTGTATTAATTGTAAAGAATCATTGTTTAATTCTATTTTTACATTTCCTTTATCATCTAAAATTCCTAATTTTCCATTTTCATAACTTGCTATGAAATAATTGTCATATAAATATTTTATATAGTTATATTTTTCTTCTATTAATTGTTTTCCTTCTTCATCAATTACACCATATTTTGTTTCTTCTTCAGTATTTATTCTGATTTTATATTTTTCATTTTCTGTATTTAATATTGCTATATTTGCATTAATATCAACTTGATTTCCGTTTTTATTATATACTGTTACTCCTTGTTCATTTTGTGCATATAGATAAATTCCATTAATATCAATCTTATCATATTCTACTGGTATAATTTGCTTTCCTTCAATATTTGCAATTCCATATTTTGCACTTTTTTCTAGTACAAATACATCATTGTTTTCGTCATAAGAAATTGATTGATATTCACTTTCTATAATTTTTTCTTGATTTTTATTTACACCATATTGTCCATTCTTTGCATAGATTAAATAAGCATTTTCTTTATCATCTACTTTACTTGTGACTCTCGAAATTTTATTATATTCTGTTTTTAAAATTTCTTTCCCTTTTCTATTTAAATATCCATACCTATATCCTTCTTCTGTCTTAATTCCTACAATGTATCCTGCATAACTATAATTATCATTTTCTGTATAATAATCATCAATTAAAATTTCATCATATTCTATTTTTACTATTTCGTTTCCCTTGATGTTAATAACACCTAATTTTCCATCTTGTTTTACTAATAATTCTCCTTCTTTATATTGTAAGCTATCAATTTCATCATAAATAGGTTTTGTTATTTTCTTTCCTTGAAAGTCTATTAATCCATATTTTCCATCTTCTTGATATTTTAAAACAGTTTTTTCATACATTAGATCTGTTGAAATATTTTTAAAACGAATTGGTTCTAAATTATTGTATTGTGTAAGTATTTGTTCTTTATTTTCATTAAGTACTTCTGTTGTTTCTCCTTTATTGCATACAAAAATAGCTTTTTCTGGATTTGGAATAATAATTTCATCATATTCTGGATTAATTATAATATCTCCTTTTTTATTTATTACACCAAATGAGTCGTTTTTCCTTAGTACAAAATAATTATATTCTTCCACTTTATAGGTTTCATATTCTTTTCCTTTTTCTGTTATAATGTTATATCCTATTACTGATAATCCTGCAATTAAAATTAATATAATTACTATAATTAAAACAACATATCTTTTTTTCATTTTTCGTCCTCCTATTTTATTGGCTGTTTTGTATATTATTTTTACATGCTTTTACTTTGAGTATTCTTTTGTCTTCATATTCTTCAATTTTATAAGTTACTTTTTCTGTATCTATAATTGGCGTTTCTTCATCTTCTGGAATTCTTCCTAATTTTTCTTGCAAATATCCTGAAATTGTATCATAGTCTCCTTCAGGTATAGAAGCATTTAATAATTTATTTACATCATATATTGTCATGTTTCCACTTAAAATATAAGTATTTTCATCAATTTTTTCATATTCTTTTTCTTCTTTATCATATTCGTCAAAAATGTCTCCAACTAGTTCTTCCAAAATATCTTCCATTGTTATTAAACCTGCTGTTCCACCATATTCATCTACAATAATTGCAATCTGTTTTTTGTTTTTTTGCAATTCTTTGAATACTTCATTTATAAGTCTATTTTGTGATACAAAATATGCATCTTTGACAACATTTTTTACTTTAAAAGTTTTTTTATTAATATTTTTTAATACATCTTTAACATATAAAATTCCTTTTATTTCATCAATTGTTTCGTCATATACTGGAATTCTGCTATATCTGTATTTTTCTTCTGATAATTCTTCTAATAGTTCTTCTACACTAATATTAATGTCTACAGCGAAAATATCTGTCCTGTGTGTCATAATTTCTGATACTGTGATATCGTTAAATTCAAATACATTGTTGATTAATTCTTTTTCTTCTTCTTCAATTGTTCCCTTTTCTTCTCCTTGGTCAACCATCATTTTTATTTCTTCTTCTGTTACTGATTCTTCTTCATTTTCTTTTACTCCAAATAATTTTGACACTGCATTTGTAACAAAAGTTAAGAGTTTTACAAATGGTGATGCAATTATTGATATTGCTCTAATGATTCCAATTGTTGCAAAAGATATTTTTTCGTAATTTTTCATTGCAAATCTTTTTGGAACTAGTTCTCCAAATACTAATGTAAAGAAAGATAAAATAATAGTAATTATTATAATTGATATACTATTCCATATTTCTAAACTAATCCATGGCATTAAATTATATAATGCTGGTGATAACATTTTTGCAAATGTGTCTGATGCAAATGCACTTGATAAAAATCCTGCAAGTGTTATTCCAATTTGTATTGTTGATAAAAACTTACTTGGTGATTTTATCATTTTTTCTATCTGTTTTGCTTTTTTGTTTCCTTCTTTAGCTTGTTTTTCTATTTTTGCATCATTTAACGATATAAATGCTATTTCCGATGCCGCAAAAAATGCATTACATGCAATTAGGATTACTAATATAATTAATTGTGAAAACATGTGATATCTTCTCCTTATTTCATTTTATATTATTATATCCATTTTTCTATTTTTACTTCTTTTTCTTTCTTATGAATTATTGTATTATAAAATAGGAAAAATTGCAAGTAATTTTACACTTTTGATGTTGCTAGAATCTCCTGTTGCAATGCTCTATATTTATTAAAATTTTCATTGATTTATTTTCCATTTACAATATAATAAATTTTTAATTCTATATTATTTTATAATTTTATATTGATATAAAAATTGGTAATTAGTTAGTTTTTTTCAACATTCTAATTACCAATTTTTGTTCATAATTTTGGATTTTCGTTATACTACTCAAACAAAATTACTGTCTATGTGTTTATGACATAATAACTATTGATTATGCCAAAGGAATTAAACTTCTTTGATACAAATCTAGTTGTAATTTAATCAATTTCCCTTTTAATACTTTTTGCATTTCACAGTATTAAAACAAGAATTAGTCATGCCACTCGGAAATATCCTTGAATATTTCCCCTCTGAGATAGATTCCTATTAGAATCTTTGTGTATCGAAGTGCTAAGGGACCAAGACCGGACGGAAGGAATTGTTGGTATTGGCATTGCCATTGTTGTTGTTGAAGTAGAATGAACCGGCATTGGTACTATTGTTGTTACCACCACGTTTGAAGAACGGGTTGCTCGAATTCGGAAAATTCGCGTAAGCGCTACAGTTTAATCCCTGTTAAAATTTTAGGTGCTTACGCACCTAAAAAGAATTTACCACTTCATAAATTTTACCCGTATTATTGGTCTACATCTTCCCCAAAAAAGTGCCGAATAAAGGGCCCAAGGAGCAAGGAAACTTATAAAGTGCTAAGGGACCAAGACCGGACGGAAGGAATAGTAGGCATCGGCATAGCCATCGTCGTAGTAGAAGTAGAATGAACCGGCATAGGTACTACCGTAGTGACCACCACGGCGGAAGAACGGGTTGCACGAATTCGGAAAATACGCGTAAGCGCTATGCCACGAACCGGTCGAGTCGTTGTGAGAATTAGATGTTTCCCATATTGCATCTCCTTTAAATTTTTCTGCATTAGGATAATCTGTTGATTGAGTTCCTGTTCCTTCATATACCGTTTTATACGGTGTACTTGTTGCCCTTTCATCATTTTCTTCTGCTCCAAATAAATCTCCTTTTTCTTCTCCTCCATAAGTTGCTAAGTTACTTCCTTTATTATTTACATATGATGCAACATACTCATATCCACATCCACTCATGTCATATATTCCATATGCATTTAATGTTGTACTTTGTTTTGCATTACTTTCTGTTGAATATATTGTTGATTTT
>CANRFX010000043.1 GCA_947629995.1 uncultured Clostridia bacterium
ACTAAGAATATAATAGGAGTAAGAGTTCCAGTTCTTAGAAACTATGCAAAAGAATTATCAAAAAAATATAAAATAGAAGAATTATTAAATAAAATAGATAATGAATATTATGAAGAAATTATGTTGCAAGGAATGCTAATTTGCCTAATGAATGATAACATAGTAGAAATACAAAAACAAATAAAAAAATTTATACCTAAAATTAATAATTGGGCAATTTGTGATGTTTTTTGTGCAGGATTAAAGATAACAAAAAAATATAAAAAAGAAATGTGGCAATTTTTACAAAAATATTTAAAATCATCTAAAGAATTTGAAATTAGATTTGGAATAGTTATGATTTTAGATTATTATCTTGAGGAAGAATATTTAGAACAAGATTTTAAAATCTTTGATTCTATCACTAGTAAAAAATATTATGTACAAATGGCAATTGCTTGGGCAATATCAGTTGCTTGTGTTAAATTTTATGATAGAACAATTAAATATTTAAAAAGAAGTAAACTAGATGAATTCACTTATAATAAAGCAATTCAGAAAACAATTGAATCTTATAGAATAACAAGTAAGCAAAAAGAAGAACTACGAAAGATGAAAAAATAGAGTATAAGAAAGGATAAATTTAATGAAAAAACATAAAAAAACAAAGAAAATGACTAAAAAAGAAATAGAAAAAAAGAAAAAGAAAATTATAAAAACATTTTTTACATTTATAATAGCAATTTTTGTAATTTTTATTGCATTGATTATTAATGATTACATTATATTAGATAAAAATAAAAAAATGAATTTAATAATTGATAATATTAATATAACAAATAATTTAAAAAATGATGTATTAATAGAAGAAGGTATAATTTATCTATCAAAACAAGATATTAAAAATCAATTTGATCCATATATATACGATGAAAAAGAAACGAATCAAATAATAACAACCTATGATAAGAAGATAGCAGCAATAGGATTTGAAAAAAATGAAATTACAATAAATGGTTCAAAAAAGAAAATTTATGCTCATGCAATTAAAAAAGATGAAATTGAATATTTACCAATTTCAGAAATGAAAAATGTTTATAATATAGAGATAGAAAATATTGAAGAAACAAAAGTAATTACAATAGATTTTCTTGATAAAGAACAAAAAAATGCAATAGTATCAAGTGATTTAGCAGTTAAAGATTCCACAAATTTAGTTGCCAAAACAATTGATAGAGTAAAAAAGGGTGATAGTGTTATAGTTGTATCTTCTGACAACGGATTTGCAAAAATAAGGACAAAAAAAGGAAAAATAGGCTATATAAAAAATGATAAATTAGAAAATGAATATAATGTTAGAGAAAATTTACTACTAGAAAAACAAATAGATGGAAAAGTTAATTTAAAATGGAATCCTGAAATAAATCAAACAGAGCTTTCAAATGTAAATGCTATAGCACCTTTATTTATTAATATAGATAGTAAAGGAAATTTGATAGAAAATATAGGAACCAATGGACAAGCTTATATTGAATGGGCACATAATCAAGGATATAAAATCTGGCCTATTGTTTCAAATAATAAAATTTCAATTTCTAATCTTATAAATAGTTATGAAAAAAGGCAAAAGTTAATTGAACAAATTGTAACATCTTGCGTAAAATATAGATTTGACGGAATTAGTATTAATTTTGAAAATATGGTACAAGAAGATAAAGAAAATTTCTCAAGATTTATAATTGAACTTACGCCTAGACTAAAAGAAATTGGATTAGTTACTTGTGTTAAAGCTAATAAACAGGAAGAAAATAGTTTTGATATACCTTTGTTAAATACAGTATTAGATTATATAGTTGTAAATAATGAAAATGAATTAAAAGAGGTTAGTGAAAATAAAATTATTTTGATTAATCAATAAAGATTTATGTAAAAAGTTTAAAAAGTGCTTGACAACGCAAGTTTCGATAGGTATAATACTAAAAAAGACAGATTTTGGAGGTATTAAAAAAACATATATGCAAAATGAAAATGTATTTTATACAACAGACCAATATGGTAACTATACAGATGAACAAATAGTATCTCTAATTAAGCAAGGAGACGAAAAAGCTCTATCATATCTATTGGAAAAGTATAAAAATCTAGTCAATATAAAAGTTGGAAAATACTTTATTATTGGTGCAGAACGAGAAGATATAATGCAAGAAGGAATGATAGGTTTATTCAAAGCGATAAAAAGCTTTAATATAGAAAAACAGAATACATTCAAATCATTTGCAAATATTTGCATCGAAAGACAATTAATAACAGCAATCAAAAGTTCAAACAGACAAAAAAATATCCCTTTAAATTCTTATTTATCTTTAAATACAGCCGCTTATGACAACAATGAAGAAGATAGTGTAGAATTAATAGATACTTTTGATAGTAAATTAATTGAAGATCCATTAGAAACTGTTATGAAACAAGAATATTATGAACAAATCCAAAATGCTGTAAATAAAAACTTAAGTAAATTTGAAAAGCAAGTTTTAGATAGATTTATAAAAGGGGAGAGCTATCAGTTAATTGCTCAAAGCTTGAATTCTCCAGTAAAGTCAGTAGACAATGCAATACAGAGAATCCGTAAAAAAGCAATTAAAAATATGTTTGATGAAAATAATTAAATGCCAAAGCATAAAACCTTGGCATTTTTTATATTCGCTTTATTAAAATTCTAACCATAATCCAGAATTTTGTAATTCTTCTATTTTTTTAGAATGTTCTTCTTCTGTTTTTGAAAAATAAACTTTTCCATTTTTATCTGCAACAAAATATAAATAAGAAGTTTCATTTGGTTCAATTGCAGCCTCTATTGAAGAAGTTCCCACCATAGAAATTGGGCCAATAGGTAATTTTCCTTCCATTCTTGGACCTCGAGTATTATAAGGATTATAAGTATTTAATTCTGAAGAGTATAAATCTCTTGAACCAATTTCTATTTTACTTGCATAATAAGTAGTAACATCACTTTGAATTGGCATATTTTTGGCTAAACGATTATATATAACACTAGAAACATCTTTTCTATTCTCATCAAATACAGCTTCATTTTCAATAATAGATGAAATTGTTAAAATCTCATGTACAGAGTGTCCTGAGTTTTGAATAGCTTTTTGATATGGTTTTAATTTTTCATTCATTTGATCTAGTAAAGTCTCAAATATGGTTTCTAACTTAACATCTTTGTTTTCAAATTCATATGTATCAGGGAAGAAGTAACCTTCTAATGGATAATATATATTTTCATTTTTTATTTCTTCTGTAAGAAACCAATATTTTTGTATTAAAGAATCTATATATTCATCATTTTCTAATAGCTTATAAACTTCATCCTCTGTATGATTTGTACTATTTGCAATTGTTCCGTGCAACCCATCGCATATTTTTTCCTTCTACAAAGGTAATAGATACTACATCTTTGCTTCTGACTTTTCCTGTTTGCAAAAGTTCTGTGATTTCTGCAAGTGACATATTTTTTGATATTTCATAACTTCCTGCTTGAAAATTAGAAATATTATTCATTTTTACATATAAGCGAAATGCTAAACTATTATGAATAATTCCTTGATCTGCTAATTGGTCTGCAATTGTATTTACACTAGAACCAATTGGAATTTCGACTGTATATTTATTAGAATCATCTCCAACAGGTGAAATGCTAATATTATACCATATTATTCCTGATAAAATTGTTATTAAGATAATTGCTATTATTATAGATACGATAATTATTACTTTTTTATTCATTATTTTTCTCCTAAAATAAAGTGGGGCTTCCAACGGGAATCGAACCCGTGACCTCAGCCTTACCAAGGCTGCACTCTACCTACTGAGCTATGGAAGCATATCGATACTATTATACATTAACAAATAAAAAAAGTAAATAATTTCTATTGACTTTTTAAATAAATTATATTAAAATTATATTCATAAGTAAAAACAAGTAAGAGAAAAGTAAGTTAAAGGTTTCTTACAGAGAGAACTAATTATAAGCTGGAAATTAGTTTAAGAAAACATAACCGAAAACTAACTCTTCATAAGCTCTAGTGAATAAGCTAGACGGAAAAGAACCGTTACCATATCTTATAATTAAGTTAAAATTAGGATGGAACCGTGTATATAAAGCACTCCTATAGAAAAAATCTATAGAAGTGTTTTTTTATACTTTTATAGGAAAAGGAGGAATTTTTATGTTAAAAGTAACTTTGAAAGATGGTTCAAAATTAGAGGTGAACAAAGGAGAAACAATATTAGATGTAGCAAAAAAAATAAGTGAGGGACTAGCTAGAAATGCAACATGTGGGGAAGTAGATGGAAAGGTAAAAGACTTAAGATATGAATTATGCAAAGATTGTAATTTAGTAATCCACACATTTTCAAATGATGACTTAGAAGGAAAAAAAGCATATTGGCATACTACTTCACATATTATGGCACAAGCAGTAAAAAGACTATTTCCAGATGTAAAAATTGCAATTGGACCAGCAATTGATGATGGATTTTATTATGATTTTGATGTAGAAAAACCTTTTACAGATGAGGATAAAGCAAAAATAGAAGAAGAAATGAAAAAAATAATAAAAGAAGATTTAAAAATCGAAAGGTTTTCTTTGCCAAGAAAAGAAGCTTTAGAATTAATGAAAGATGAACCTTACAAAGTAGAACTAATAAAGGACTTACCAGAAGGAGAAGAGATTAGTTTTTATAAACAAGGAGATTTTACAGATTTATGTGCAGGACCTCATGTAACAAGCACTGGAAAGATAAAAACTGTTAAAATTTTATCATCTTCTGGAGCTTATTGGAGAGGTAATGAAAAAAATAAAATGTTACAAAGAATCTATGCAATTTCATTTCCTAAAGCAAGTATGTTAGAAGAATATATAAAATTATTAGAAGAAGCAAAACAAAGAGATCATAGAAAAATAGGAAAAGAGCAAGAGTTATTTATGACACATGAATTAGTTGGTTCTGGACTTCCAATGTATTTACCAAATGGTGCAACTATTAGAAGAATATTAGAAAGATATATTGCAGATAAAGAAATAGCTTTAGGATATCAACATGTTTATACACCATCACTTGCTAATGTTGAACTATACAAAACAAGTGGTCATTGGGATCATTATAAGGAAGATATGTTTCCAGTTATGAAAATGGAAAATGAAGAAATTGTTTTAAGACCAATGAACTGTCCTCATCATATGTTAATTTACAAAAACAAAATGCATTCTTATAGGGATTTACCAATCAGAATTGGGGAATTAGCGCATGACTTTAGATATGAAGCAAGTGGAAGTGTTTGTGGACTAGAAAGAGTTAGAGAAATGTGTCAAAACGATTCTCACATATTCGTAACTCCAGAGCAAATCAAAGATGTATTTGGAGAAGTAGTAAAATTAATATTAGATGTTTACAAAGATTTTGGATTTAATGATTATAGTTTTAGATTATCTTTGAGAGATAAAAATAACAAAGAAAAATATTTTGATGATGATAAGATGTGGGAGTTAGCAGAAAGTCAACTAAGAGAAATTTTAACAGAACTAAAAATACCTTTTTATGAAGCAGAAGGAGAAGCAGCATTTTATGGACCAAAATTAGATGTTCAAATTAAAACAGCAATAGGACATGATATAACAATTTCAACTTGTCAACTAGATTTCTTATTACCACAAAGATTTGAACTAGAATATATTGGAGAAGATGGAAAAGCACATAGACCAGTAGTAATTCATAGAGCTATACTTGGAACATTTGATAGATTTTTATCATTCTTGATTGAAGAATATAAAGGAGCATTTCCAGCATGGCTTGCACCAGTACAAGTTAAAATATTACCAATTACAGATAACCAACATGAATATAGTAATAAATTAAAAGAACAATTTATGAAAAAAGGAATTAGAGTGGTAGTAGATGATAGAAATGAAAAAACAGGATATAAAATACGTGAAGCTCAATTAGAAAAAGTTCCATATATGTTAGTAGTAGGTCCAAAAGAAGTAGAAGAAAACTTAGTTTCAGTACGTTCAAGAGAAAATGGGGACATAGGAACTATGAAAATAGAAGAATTTGAAAATAAAATTTTAAAAGAAATAGAAGAAAAGAAATAAGGAGAGATAATATGAAAATAGGAATAGTAGGTTTGCCCAATGTTGGAAAAAGTACTTTATTTAATAGTATTACAAAAGCAGGAGCAGAATGTGCAAATTACCCATTTTGCACTATTGAACCAAATGTAGGAGTGGTTAGTGTACCAGACAAAAGATTAGATGAGCTTGCAAAAATGTATAATCCTCAAAAAATTACGCATGCAGTAATAGAATTTGTAGATATAGCAGGACTTGTAAAAGGTGCAAGTAAAGGTGAAGGTTTGGGAAATAAATTTTTATCACATATTCGTGAAACAGATAGTATTTGTGAAGTAGTAAGATGCTTTGAAAATTCGAATATTGTTCATGTAGATGGAAACATAGACCCGATAAGAGATATTGAAACAATAAACTTAGAATTAATTTTTTCTGACATTGAAACAATTGATAAAAGGCTAGACAAAGCTAAAAAGAATTTAAAAGCAGATAAAAAATATCAAGAAGAAATTGATTTATTAGAAAAAATTAAAGAAAATTTAGAAAAAGGAATATCTGCAAGAGCTATTCATTTTACAGAAGATGAACAAGTTCTAGTTAAGCAAATGTTTCTATTAACAACAAAGCCTATCTTATATATTGCAAATGTTTCAGAAGAACAATTAGAAAACATAGAACAAGATGAAATGGTAAAAAAGGTAAAAGAATATGCAGCAAAAGAAAATGCAGAAGTAGTTCCTTTATGTGTTAAAATAGAAGAAGAATTATCAGGACTAGAAGACAAAGATAAACAAGAGATGTTAGAAGCTTTAGGATTAGAAGAATCTCGGATTAGATAAAGTAATTAAAAAAAGTTATGACTTACTTGGATTAATGTCCTTTCTAACTGCTGGAGAGCCAGAAGTAAGAGCTTGGACAATAAAAAAAGGAACAAAAGCACCTCGGAGCTGCTGGAAAAATTCATTCTGATATAGAAAGAGGATTTATTAAAGCAGAAGTAGTTTCATATTCTGATTTAATGAAAGAAGGATCTATGATTGCAGCAAAGGAGAAAGGACTTGTTCGCTCTGAAGGAAAAGAATATATCATGCAAGATGGTGACATTGTACTATTTAAGTTTAATGTATAAAAAGCGTAATAAATTTGTAACAGAAATGTAAAATAAAAAAATCAAAAAAGTATTGACTTATATTTTTTTTAAGTATAAAATAAAAAATGTAAACAAAAGAAATTAGTATTTTGTATTTTTTGTAAAAATCGCTTGAATTATGCATAAAAAGATGGTATAATTTTATGAGGTTATTATAATACTAATATTAATATAAAAGTGAGGAGAATCGATATGAAGAAATCAAATTTAATCAAATTATTTTCAATTTTACTAATAGGAGCAATGTTAATTTTATTTAGTACAAATGTATTTGCTGCAGAAAGTAATGCAACATATAATGATTTAACAAACAATTATTTAAGTGGTTCTGGAAATACAAATACAGGTAATACAAATACCAATAATGCAAATTCTGGAGGCAATACTAATACTAGAAATACAAATGTAAGTTTAAATACAAATAATACAAATAATACAAACAACACAAGTATCTACAATAATACTAATTTACCACAAACAGGTATAGAAGATTCTATTCCAGTTGCATTATTAGTAGTTGTATTTGGAATTTCAGCAGTATATGCATACAAAAAAATTAGAGAATATAGAAATATATAAGTAAATTAATATAAATAAAAGCCTTTAATAATTTTAAAGGCTTTTTTGTTTTGATTTTACAACAGTTCTATTTTTTCCTAAGTCATCACAAGTAAAAAGAGTTAACGTTTTTTCTAATTTATGATAATTAAAAACAGGGGAAAGGTTAGAAGCCTCAACTTCATATACATCATAGACAGAATAAATATATTTTTTTCCATTATTATCAAAAAGATAAATTTCATCATTTTTTGTCAAAGTAGATAACTTACTAAAAAAAGTTAGGTTATGATAATTATGACCAGCAATGCAAATATTACCAGGAGTTTCAGGAGTTTTACCATAAAATTTACAAGGTGCAATTTTTAATAATTCATCTGAAAGCTCAGAAAAAACTGGATAATAAATATTAATTTTTGGTATTTCAATTATTCCGAAATAAACCATTAAAATTTTCTTCAATTGAATGATCTTCTTGATTTTCAGTAGCATATAATTTATAAATACTATAATTATCTATTAAATCATTAGAAATATTTTCTTTTTTTATTAAATCATAATAATATAATATACCAAAAAAAATACTTAAAAATACTACAAAAATCGAAAATCCAAATTGAAATTTAAACCATCTTTTTTTACTATAATTTTTTTTATTTAATTTTGTACTTAATATTTGATTCATAATAAATTTAGTGTATGTAAAAATAAATAAAAAATACCTTAATATTAAAAGGTATCTTTTTTTCTAGTTTTTGAAATTTTTGGCATAACTTCAAATTTAATTTCAAAACATTTGAAATCATATAATTGATTTTCTTCTAAGCAATCCAAATAAATATCTAATTCATCTAAACTTCTACAAGCAGCAATAATAATAGGATTTAATTCATATTTGAACATTAACTCTAAACCTAAATCGAGAGCTTTTGTAATTGAACCATGTTCTTTTGCTCTAATAAGATTAAATGCTTCTCTAAATCTAGAAATTGTTGAATTTTTAAATCTATCTAATGGAACAACATACAATTGATTTACTACTTCTTGAATGGTTTTATATTGATTATTTGATTTCTCATAAATAGCTTTAATTTCTGAATAGTAAAAAGGTAAATATGCTTTTTGGTCTTTTTCAGAAATGGTAAGAATGTTATAATCATAATTTTGAGTTTCTATATTAACTCTGGCTTTATAATTTTCAGATAGTGTAATATCTTTTTGTTTTTTAGTTTTTTTATTAATTTTTTTGAAAAATAATTCAATTGAAGTATTCAAAATATTAGTATAATTATTTTCAAAATTTAAAATTTTACGAAATAACTCATCTCTTTGCTTATTATATTCAACAAGGTTTGCTTTAATCTCATTTTCATTATAGTGTACATCTTTATCATAAAGCATTATTGTAGAATTTATATCTTCTTGTAAATGATGAGATAAATTTTCTATTTCATCTATTTCTTCAAAAGATTTTTTTAGAAGTGTTATAGTTTCATAAAAATTATCCATTTTATTTTTTTCAATGGAATCAGCAATTTCAACTATATTTGTAATAAAGTCAGAAAGACCAATTTTTTTATTATTATATAAATTAATTAAATTTTCAATATTATCTCGTTCTTGAGTTAGATTATTAATGAAATCTTCTTTAATAAAATTATCTAATCCACCAAAATTATAAAAAAACATAATATCCTCCATATCTTTTGTATTTGCTAA
>CANRFX010000044.1 GCA_947629995.1 uncultured Clostridia bacterium
AAATGTCATCCATACTGGACAGGTAATTTAAGACAAGATACAGTTGGTGGTAGAGCAGATAAATTCAAGAAAAAATATGGTCTTGCATAAAAATAAAATGGATTAATCAAAAATTAGTCCATTTTTTTTTGCAATCTTAAATATATATTACAATATCAAAATAAAAACTAGAATAATTTTCTTGCAAAATGACGAAAAATGTAATAAAATAAGCAATATAATGGAGGAAATTAAATTGAATAAAAAAGATGAAATAAATTTACAACAACAATATATAGAAAAGGTAAAAAAAATAAATACAAATAAGAAACTCAAATACAATATTTTAACAATGGGATGTCAGTTAAACGAAAATGATTCTGAAAAATTATGTGGAATGCTAGAAGAAATGAATTATGAAAAAACTGATGATGTGCGGAACTGCAGACATTATTTTGTTTAATACATGTTGTGTAAGAGAAAATGCAGAAGAAAAACTTTTTGGCAAACTTCGGAGAATTAAAAAATCTAAAAAAAGAAAAGGATTTTTTAATTGCCATTGGTGGCTGTATGATGCAAGAAAAACATATAACAGAAAAAATAAAATCAAGTTATCCATTTGTTGATATTTTATTTGGAACACATACATTATACAAATTTCCAGAAGATTTATACCATGTATTAGAAACAAGGAAAAAATTAGAAGACATTATTGATATTGATGGTAAAATTTATGAAGGATTACCTATAAAAAGAGATAGTAAAATAAAAGCTTCTGTTACTATCATGAATGGTTGTAATAATTTTTGTAGTTATTGCATTGTACCATATGTAAGAGGAAGAGAAAGAAGCAGGCAACCAAAAGATATTATCTACGAAATAGAAGATTTGGCTCAAAAAGGGTATAAGGAGATTACTTTACTTGGTCAAAATGTAAATTCTTATTTAAGAGTAGAAAAAGAAAAAAATATCCCTTTTGAAGATTATAAAGGAATTAACTCATTTGCTACATTATTAAAAGAAATTAATAAAATTGAGAAAATAGAAAGAATCAGATTTATTTCTCCTCATCCAAAAGATTTCACAGATGATGTAATAGAAGCAATTGCAAGTAGTAGTAAAGTTTGTAAATTAGTGCATTTACCATTACAATCAGGAAATACTAAAGTCTTAAAAGAAATGAACAGAAAATACACCAAAGAGCAGTATTTAAATTTAGTAGAAAAAATGAAAAATAAAATTCCAAATCTTACTTTATCAACAGATATTATCGTAGGCTTCCCAGGTGAGACAGAAGAAGAATTTGAAGATACTTTAGATGTAGTAAGAAAAGTAAACTTCGAACAAGTATATATGTTCATTTATTCAAGAAGAGTTGGGACTCCTGGAGATAAAATGGAAAATCAAGTACCAGAAGAAATAAAACATAAAAGATTTAATAAGCTAAAAGAATTAGTAGAAAGTCAAATGGAAGAATCTAATAAAAAATATATTGGAACAATACAGAAAGTATTAGTTGAAGGAGAAAGCAAGAATAATAAGAATATGTTATCAGGTAGAACTGATAGTAATAAAGTGGTTGTTTTTGAAGGAGACAAAAGCTTAATTGGTCAAGTTATAGAACTAAAAATTGTATCAGAACATATGTGGTATTTGAAAGGAGAAATTTAATTGAATGATTTAGAATGGAGTAATTTTATAAAAGAAATTTTAGCAAAAGGAAAAGATGTAAATTTAAAAAGTGAATGTAAAAAGAGACAAGTTTCATTAAACACATTATATAGAAAAGTTTCAAAATTAGAAGGGACAGATATTGAAACATATAAAGAATTTATGGATATGCATCCATATAAACCAAGAGATAGACAAGAATATGATTTTGAACAATTAATGAGAGAATCTATACTTACAGGAATTTCACAAAAGGAATTAGAAGCAAAATATGATATACCTAAAAGAACAATACAAAGAAAATTTGCAAAAATAGAAGAAAATAATCCGGAATTGTATAGTGTATATCAAATTTATGTTAAATTAAAACAAGATGAAAGATTAAATTATAATGTTATAGATAAAGTCGCATCTGAATATGTACCACAAACTATTAAGACAAAAGAAGAAAATTTAAAAAACAGGAGACAAAAATTTGTGGAATCAATGAAACATGCAGAAAAAATAAAAGATAAAAATTTAAAAAATCATTATAGAGAACAAATTGAAAGAGTGGATAGACATATAGAAAATATAAATAAAAATGGAGTAAAAGAAGGAGAAGAAAAATAAATATGGCAGAATATTCACCTATGATGCAAAAATACCTTGAAACAAAGGAACAATATAAAGATTGTATTTTATTTTATAGATTAGGGGACTTCTATGAAATGTTCTTTGATGATGCAATTTTAGCTTCAAGAGAATTAGAAATAACTTTAACAGGGAAGGATTGTGGTCAAGAAGAAAGAGCTCCAATGGCAGGAGTTCCTCATCATGCTGCAGAAATGTATATTGCAAAATTAGTATCAAAAGGTTACAAAGTAGCTATTTGTGAGCAGTTAGAAGACCCAAAAGAAACAAAAGGAATTGTAAAAAGAGGAGTAATTAAAATAGTTACACCAGGTACAGTCGTAGAAAGTAATATGTTAGAAGAAAGAAAAAATAATTATATTATGAGTATATTTAAATCTGGTATCTACTTTGGAATTAGTGTATGTGATCTTTCAACAGGGGAATTCTATTCGGCAGAAATTAAAGACAATAATAATTTTCCATTACTATTAGACGAAATTGCAAGATATACTCCATCTGAATTAGTTGTTAATTCTATGATGGCAGATTCTACTGAAGAAGTAAATAAAATAAAAGAGAGATTTGAAAATACATATATTACAAAATTTAATGACAAATTTTTTACAAGTGAAGTAGAAAATTTAGAATTAAGATATACAATTCAAGATAATAATGGAAGGAAAATTGAAAATGTACAAGAAAAAACCCAAAAGACTAGTTTAGAACATATTAATAAAATTATAATATATCAATTATCAAGATATATGGCATTAGATATAAATGCTAGAAGAAATTTGGAAATAACAGAAAAATTAAGAGACAAATCAAAAAAAGGTACTCTATTATGGGTATTAGATAAAACTTCAACTTCAATGGGAGGAAGAACTTTACGCAGATGGTTAAATGACCCATTAGTAGATGTTTTAGAAATTAATAAAAGATTAAATGCTGTAAAAGAAATAAAAGACGATGTAATGTTAAGAGGAGATATTATTGATAATTTAAAAAAAGTCTATGATATTGAACGTTTAGCAGGTAAAATGGCATATGGAAATGCAAATGCAAGAGATATGGTAACTTTAAAAAATTCATTACTAAAATTACCAGAAATAAAAAAATGCTTGCAAAATTGCAAGTCAGACTTATTAAAAGATTTATTTGAAAATTTAGATGAATTGCAAGATATTTATGCTTTAATTGATTCTTCTATAGTTGATGATCCACCAATAACAATTAAAGATGGAGGAATAATTAAATTAGGCTATAATGACGAAATTGATAAATTAAAAATCGCACAAACAGAAGGAAAGAATTGGTTAATTCAATTAGAATTAGAAGAAAGAGAAAAAACAGGAATTAAAAATTTAAAAATAGGATTTAATAAGGTATTTGGATATTTTATTGAAGTAACAAAGTCTTATTTAAATCAAGTACCAGATCGTTTTATTAGAAAGCAAACTTTAACAAATGCAGAGAGATATATTACAGAAGAATTAAAAAATTTAGAAAATCAGATTTTAGGTGCAGAAGAAAAGGTAATCGATTTAGAGTATAATGCATTTGTTGATATTAGAGAAGAAATTTCAAAAAATATAAAAAGATTACAAAGAACAAGTGAAGTTATATCAACTTTAGATGTATTAACTTCATTTGCTGAAGTTGCAGAAGATTTTAATTATTGTATGCCAGAAGTAAATTCTTCTGGGGTATTAGATATTAAAAATGGAAGGCATCCTGTTATTGAAAAAATATTAGGACCAGGTTCTTTTGTAGAAAATGATACTTATTTAGACAAGCAGGACAATAGATTATCAATAATTACAGGTCCTAATATGGCTGGTAAATCCACTTATATGAGGCAAGTTGCTTTAATTACTTTAATGGCTCAAGTGCGGAAGCTTTGTTCCAGCAGAAAGTGCAAAAATAGGAGTAGTTGATAAAATATTTACAAGAATTGGAGCATCAGATGATTTAAGTATGGGTCAAAGTACTTTTATGGTAGAAATGATGGAAGTTGCAGATATTTTGAAAGAAGCAACTAGCAATAGTTTAGTAATTTTAGATGAAATTGGCCGCGGTACTTCTACATATGACGGATTATCAATTGCATGGGCAGTTGCTGAATTCATTAGTGATAAAGAAAAATGTGGTGCTAAAACTTTATTTGCTACTCATTATCATGAATTAACAGAATTAGAAAATAAACTAGAAGGAATAAAAAATTATTCTATTGCTGTAAAAGAAAAGGGAGAAGACATTATATTTTTAAGGAAAATTGTTAGAGGCGGAACAGATGAAAGTTATGGTATTCACGTAGCAAAATTAGCAGGTGTTCCGAAAGCAGTTACCGGAAAAGCAGACGAAATTCTTCGCTCTTTAGAAAGAAAGAATATTTTAACTGGAAAAAAGCAAGAAAAACAAGATAAAAAACAAGTTGAGGGGCAGTTTGATTTGTATAATTATAAGTTGGCAGAGATTGCTCACGAGATTGATAAGATTAATTTAAATGAGTTGACTCCGATTGATGCATTGAATGTGCTTGTTAAAATAAAGGAGAAAATGAAATAAATAAAAGGGTGTTTTTTGGGACGGGGTCAAAAAACACCTTAACTATATTTTTAATTTAACTATATTTTATTTTTTAATTAAGAAGGTGTTTTTTGACCCCGTCCCAAAAAACACCCTTAAATAGTTAATTATTTTTGTAAAAAAATTTTTTGAACATACAATTTATTTGCAAAAGATTGAACTACATTTCTTAAAATATATTGCTCTTGAGTAAGTTTATTACTTTTAATATAATGTTTTTCGGCAAAAACAATTCTAATAGCTTTTTCAAGTTCAGAACAAAAACGGTCATAAGCAAGTTCAATTGGAGAAGTGTGAATTCCAAGGCTAATCAATTTTTTAATATCACTAATACTATAAACTTGTTTTAAAATAAAAATGACAAACAAACTAGCCATATGATTTCTATTATATTTTTTATTAATTGGTGGTTTTAAAACACCATGTTTAACATAGTTATTAATCATAGTCTTAGTTATTAATTTATCTTCTTTTTCATTATCATTTGAAATATAACCGTGATAAATATTGTTCTAATAAAGAAACTAATTGGTCTATGTACAAGTCAATGCTTGGTAGTTCATTCCATCTTGGAAGATGAAATTTATCAATTTCTGTATTCACCTTATTTCACCTCACATATAATGATAACAGATTTTGAATGGGTAGTCAATTACTTGACAAGATATTAGTTATGTGATAACTTAGTAATCAATACTAGATAGATAAAGGAGAAAAGTTATGGAAAGAGAAAAATACCTAGAGGCAACTGAGTTTGAAAATATAAAGGATTTAATTTATGCAGTATCACAAAAGTATAATCAAAGGACTGCTTTTGTAATTAAGCATAAAAAAGATAATAATGAAGTTGAATATGAAAATATAAGTTATTTAAAATTATTAGAAGAAATAAATTTCTTAGGAACAAAATTTTATGAATTAGGATTTAAAGGTAAAAGAGTTGCAATTGTCGGAAGAAATAGGTATGAATGGTCTCTTACTCATCTTGCAAATTTACTAGGAGGAATAGTTAGTGTTCCTCTTGACAAAGAATTGCAAATAGATGAACTAGAAAATTGTCTAGTAAGAAGCAAAGCAGATGTACTAGTATTTGATGAAAAATATATTGAAAATATCGAAGAAATAAAGAAAAGAGGAAATACAAAGATAGAAAACTATATTTGTATGAGCAAATTAGAAGGCTATGATTGTATTTCAGAATTAAAAGAGCAAGGGAAGCAATTATTAAAGCAAGGAAATAAAGAATATGTAGAAGCAGAAATAGATAAAAATAAAATGAATATATTGCTATTTACTTCAGGAACAACATCACAATCAAAAGCAGTTATGCTTTCGCAAAAAAATATTGCTTCAAATATTTATAGTATGCAGTTAGTAGAAGATATTAGAAAAGAAGATGTAAATATTGCATTTTTACCATTTCATCATGTTTTTGGCTCTACATGTATGATTGTTATGTTAGCATATGGAGTAAAAACAGCGTTTCCAGATGGACTTCGTTATATTGCACAAAATTTAAAAGAATATAAAGTATCTGTGTTTGTAGGTGTGCCTTTATTGGTAGAAGCAATTTATAAAAGAATAGAGCAAGGAGTTCAAAAAAAAGGAAAAACTAAAATTGTAAATATGGCAAAAAAAATTAGTAATTTCTTATTAAAATTGCATATTGATATTCGAAAGAAACTATTTAAAGAAATTATAGATGAATTAGGTGGAAGTTTAAGATATGTAATTTCATGAGGTGCACCATTAGATAAAAAAGTAGCACAAGGATTTAATGAATTAGGAATTAATGTAGTGCAAGGATATGGATTAACAGAAACATCACCTGTTATTGCAGCAGAAAATTGCAAAAAAGTTAAATATGGTTCAATAGGATTTCCAATGGAAAATGTAGAATTGGAATTAGTAAATCAAGACGAACAAGGAGTTGGAGAAATTAGAGTAAAAGGACCAAATGTAATGCTTCGGTTATTATGAAAATGAAGAAGCAACAAAAGAAGTATTAAAAGACCGGTTGGTTCTATACGGGCGATTTAGCATATTTTGATAAAGAAGGATATTTATTCTTAACAGGTAGAAAAAAAGACATGATAGTTTTAAAAAATGGTAAAAAAGTATTTCCAGATGAAATAGAAATGGTAATTAACAGATTAGATGAAGTATTAGAGTGCTTAGTATATGGCTTGCCAGATAAAAATGACAAAAATGATATAAAACTTTCTGTTAAAATTGTTTATGATAAAGATGTAATAAATGAAAAATATCCAAATGCTACACAAGAAGAATTAGAAAATATCATTTGGCAAAAGATTAAAGAAATAAATAAAACATTCCCACCATATAAGTATATTAAAAATATGATATTAACAGATCAAGAATTAATCAAGACAACAACGAAGAAAGTAAAGAGAAATGAAGAAATAAAGATGCTTTTAAAATAATTGTCGTTGGGGACGGAGCAATTTGACAATTGTCAAATTGCTCCGTCCCCAACGACACACTTTATTAAAATTTATTTTTTGTATTGCATTTGTGTATAAAATGTGATACAATACATATAATAGAATATAGGAGGTGCTAATTATGGCTAAAACAGATACTTTGCATATAAGAATAGAACCTAGTGTTAAGCAAAGAGCGGAAGAAACATTAAACGATTTAGGTTTATCTATTACAGAAGCTATTAATGTGTTTTTAAATCAAGTTATATTAAATGATGGAATTCCTTTTGAAATTAGAAAACCTAAATTTAATAAAGAAACTATACAAGCAATTGAAGATACAAAGAATGGTAAAAATTTAAGTAAAACCTTTGATAGTGTAAATGAAATGTTTGAGGAGTTGGATAAATAGTGCTAAAAATTAGATATACCAATCAATTTAATAAAGATTATAAATCAATTCAAAAAAGAGGTTATGATATTAATATATTAATTTATTGTATTGAAAAAGATAAATTAATATTAACTATTTCTAGAACAGGTTCCCATTCTGATTTATTTTAATAGGTTATATTATTCATTACTAAATCATTATCCCCAACGACAATTTTCTATTCGATTTCTGTTATTTTTAGATTGAATTTATCTTCAAAAACTTTTTTCTTAGCAATATATTCTTTAGTTTTAAAACCTTTAACATCAACAACTTCCGCATTTCCATTTTTATGGAAAACAATGAAATCGGCTTTGTATTTTAAACCAGGGGCTAACATGAAAATTGGTTGCAAACAAAAGCCATCAATTTCTTTTGCTTGTAATCTTATTTTTAATTCACAATAAAAGTCAGCTTCTTTTTGACTGTCAAATGTATGACCATCAACAGATACTTTATTTGCACGATATTTACTTTTTCTATTTTTATTATCTGTAAAATTCTTATAATCTTCAACACTCCAATGTTCCATAAAACAAAAGCTCCCTTGCTATCAATTTTATCTCATTATATCGAAAATAAAACAAAAGTGCAACTTTTAGGATAAAACTTTTATTTTTATAGATATTATGATAATATAATAAATATGAAATATAAAATGTTAAAAACATAGATAGAAGGAGAGAAATATGAATTTCCAAATACCAAAGTTTTTGCAAGAACGATTGATAAATCAATATGGAGAAGAGTTAACACGGAAAAATTATAGATGGATATACTAAAAAAAGATATACAACATTTAGAGTAAATACATTAAAAAGTAATATTGATGAAATTATAAATTGCCTAGACCAGGAAAAAATAGAATATGAAAGAGTAAAATGGTATGAAGATGCATTTATTTTAAAAAATGCTAATGAGAATGATATTCAAAAATTAGATATCTACAAAGAAGGAAAAATTTATTTGCAAAGTTTATCTTCCATGCTTCCACCTATTTTTTTAAAACCAAGCGAAGGAGAAGATATATTAGATATGGCAGCAGCACCAGGCGGAAAAACAACTCAAATAGCGTCATTGACTAAAAACAAAGCAAATATAACTGCTTGTGAAAGAAATAAAATAAGATATGAGCGTTTGCAATATAACATACAAAAACAAGGTGCTAATATATACTGTATGTTGCAAGACTCAAGAAACTTAAGTGACTTTTTTTCTTTTGATAAAATCTTACTAGATGCACCATGTAGCGGAAGTGGTACATTAAATATAGAAAAAGATATAGAAAAAAATTTTACTGAAAAATTAGTTGAACAGTCTATTAAACTACAAACATCATTGCTAAAAAAGGCAATTGATATATTAAAAGAAGGAAAAGAAATGGTTTATTCTACTTGTTCAATTTTAAGTGCTGAAAATGAAGAAGTTATAGAAAAATTATTAAAAACTAAAAAAATTGAAATTGTTCCCATAAAAGAAGAGTGGATAAATAGCCTTCCGCTTCTTCCAAGCAAAATAAAAGGTACAATTGTTGTTTGTCCAAATGAATTCTATGAAGGCTTTTTTATTGCAAAAATAAAAAAAAATATGCTATAACTGTTTCAGGTTCAAACGGAGCTGGAAAAACAAATGCAATTTTAAATTATGGTAGTAAAATGAGATTAAAAGATATAGTAAAATTAATTAAATAATCGCAAATTTTCAGAGTAATTTCTGGAAAATAAAAGGTTATTGCACTATTCAGATTTATTGCCGTTTTAAAGTAATA
>CANRFX010000045.1 GCA_947629995.1 uncultured Clostridia bacterium
GTACAGTATAGATCTTTTTGTTCTAGTAATCTAAAGTTTTCTCTTGCACTTTCTAAAACTGCTTCATCTTCTTTGCATAAATCATTAATTCTAACATAGATTTTCATTAATTCTTCAATTGGATTTTCATCTAAATTATATTCATTTCCCCATTTTTTATATCCTTCTATTAATTTTCCAAATTGTGTTCCATAATCTCCCAAATGATTTATTCCAATTGTATTATAACCTAGATATTTATAAATATTATAAAGTGCTGCACCAATTACAGTTGTTCTTAAATGTCCGATGTGGAATGGCTTTGCAATGTTTGGTGAAGAATATTCTACTAATATTGTTTTATCTTTTCCTATTTGTGATTTTCCATATTCTTCTTTTTCTATTATTTCTTTCATTACTTCTTGTGTTAGTCTTTTACTGTTTGCATAAAAATTTAAATAACCGTCCTACTACTTCTACTTTTTCTATTACATTGGAATCTATTTCTATTTTTTCTTTTATTTCATTTGCAATTTCTATTGGTGATTTTTTAAATTCTTTGCTAAGTCTAAAACAAGGAAACGCATAGTCTCCATTTTTGCTGTCTTTTGGCTTTTCTATATATGTTTTTATTTCTTCTTTATTTAAATCTATTGCTTTTGAAATACTTTCTGCTATTTTTTGCTTAAAGTCTAACATATTTTCCTCCTTGTTTATTTTTTTGCAATATAATTCCAAGAATCTTTGCACATATCTTCCAAAGTTTTTTCTGCCTTCCAACCTAATTCTTCATTTGCTTTTTTAGGATCTGCATAGCACTTAGCAATGTCCCCTGATCTTCTTGGTGCAATTTTGTATGGAACTTGTCTTCCAGTTGCCTTTTCAAATGCTTTTACCATATCAAGTACACTATATCCTATTCCTGTTCCCAAATTATAAATATATAAACCTTTACCTTCTTTATCTAATTTATCTAAAGCTTTTAAATGACCTTTTGCTAAATCTACCACATGGATATAATCTCTTACTCCTGTTCCATCTTTAGTAGGATAGTCATTTCCAAACACAGATAACTCTTTAAGCTGTCCATTTGCTACTCTTACAATATATGGCATTAAATTATTTGGAATCCCTTGAGGTTCTTCTCCAATTAGTCCACTTTCATGTGCTCCAACAGGATTAAAATATCGTAAAATACATATATCCCATGTATTATCAGATTGATATATATCTTTTAAAATTTGTTCAATAAATAATTTTGTTGTACCATATGGATTAGTTGTTCCTCCTGTTTTACAGTCTTCTGTAATTGGAATTCTTTCTGGATCACCATAAACAGTTGCAGAAGAACTAAATATGAATTTTTTACAACCATATTTTTTCATAGTATCTAATAATATTAAAGCTCCTGAAACATTATTAGTATAATATTCAATTGGCTTCTGTACAGATTCTCCTACTGCTTTAAAACCTGCAAAATTTATAACACTATCAATTTTGTTTTCTTCAAATACTTTTTCTAAATCTTTACGATTTAAGTAATCTATTTCATAAAATTTAAAATCTTTCCCTGTGATTTTTTTTATATTATCTAATACTTCTGGTTTACTATTAGAAAAATTATCAATTATTACAATTTCTTTTCCTTCTTTTAATAGTTCTACTGCTGTATGACTTCCAATAAAACCTGCTCCACCTGGTAACAACACTGCCATAAACTATTTCCACCTTTCCTTTTTTTCTTCTATATTATATAATTCTTAGCCTTAAAAGTCAATTATTTAACTTCCATTCCATCTTTTGTATCTTTTACTTCATAACCCATACTTTCAAGCAAATTTCTAATTTCATCTGATTTAGCCCAATCCTTTTGCTCTCTTGCTTGTTTTCTTTGCTCTATTAAATCCAAAACTTCTTGTGGTAAGTCTTGCTTTATAGATACTTTTTGCTGAATTTTTATACCTAAAACAGTATCAAATTTTTCAAGAAGCTTTGCAAATTTTGGCGATTTTTTTTCTTGTCTTACTACATCCCAGACTACTCCAACTGCTAAAGGCATATTTAAATCGTCATTAATTGCTTGATGAAATTTACTTTCAAACTCATTTATAATTTTATCTTCAACATCATCTGTTCCTTGTAAATGTGTTTGATAACCATTTCTTAATCTTTCTAAAGATTTTGCAGTTGCATTTATTCCTTCCCATGTAAAGTTTAGTTTATTTCTGTAATGGCTAGAATAACTAAATAATCTGTATACTAATGGATCATATCCTTTTTCTATAATGTCTTTCATTAAATATACATTTCCTAGACTTTTTGACATTTTGCCACCATTAATTAATAAATATTCTCCATGTAACCAAAATCTAGCAGGAATTTTTCCACATTTTCCTTTACTTTGAGCAATTTCGTTTTCGTGATGTGTTGGTATTAAATCAATACCTCCTGTATGGATATCAAATTGCTCTCCTAAGTATTTTTGTCCCATGGTAGAGCATTCTATATGCCACCCTGGGTAACTTTTCCCCCATGGGCTATCCCATTTCATTAGATGATTTTCTGGTGCTTTTATCCATAGTGCAAAATCATATGGATTTCTTTTTTCTTCATCAATATTAACTCTTGCTCCTGCTTTTTGATCTTCAAGATTTAAATTAGATAAAATTGGGTATTTGTCTAATTTGGATACATCAAAATAAATGGCTGTTGATGTTTCATAAGCATACCCATTTTCTATTAATTTTTTTACATATTCTATCATTTCGTTTATATGGTCTGTTGCTTTACAGATAATTTCTGGTGTTTCTATGTTTAGAGATTCCAAATCTTTAAAAAATAATTTTGTGTAATGTTCTGCTATTTCCATTGGTGATTTTTTTTCTTCTCTTGCTGATTTTAACATTTTGTCTTCTCCTTCATCACCATCAGAAACTAAATGCCCTACATCTGTTATATTCATAGCATGTTTTATGTTATATCCATTATATTTTAAAACTCTTCTTAATATATCTTGAAATATATTTGTTCTTAGGTTACCTATTGTAGCATCTTTATATACAGTAGGACCACATGAATATATTTTAACCTCTTTTGAATCTATTGGTTTAAATAATTCTTTTTTTCTTGTTAATGTATTATAAAAATAAATATCCAATTTTTTTCCTCCTTTAATTATTTTAATATGAGATGTGAAAGTTTATATTTCCACATCTCATGTGTTTTAAGGTGTCTTGTTTTCTGTATCTGTACCAGGAGTTGTATTACTTGTATTACCACTAGTAGTAGTGTTTTGTTGTCCTTGTCCATTAACATTTCCTGTATTACCAGTACTTCCACTAGTATTAGTGTTATTTGTTCCATTAGTTACTGTATTTGTATTTTCTGTAGGCTTAGTAGTATTTGTAGGATTTTCATTTGGTTTTTCTGTTTCCTTTGCTTTAGTATGTATGTCGCAAACTTCTTCTATTTTTCCAGTTGATGCTCCTGAAGGTGTCCATAATTTTAATCTTTCTTTTGGTACTACTCCACCATATGGACTATCTTTTACTTCACAATACTCAGAACAAAATTGAGTTGCTACTTTACCAGATTGTGAACATATTTTTTGTGAGCCATGTCCTTCACATTTCTCTGGTAAATTATCTGCTGTGAAAATTTCTCTGTAAGTTGCTCCACAACCACTATTTGCTAAACATCCCGTAGCTTTACATACTGTTTGAGTTACAATTCCACTTGGCTCGGTAAATTTCGCACTTGGTAAACCTTTATGGATATCTGTCATAACAGCATCCCAAATTAATCCTGCAGGGTTTGTTCCAAAGCCAACTATTGGTTCTGGATCATCATAGCCAAACCAACATGCTGCTGCATAATATGGTGTAAATCCACAAAGCCATCTATCTTTATCTTCATCAGTTGTACCTGTTTTTGCTGCTACATCCATTCCAGATATAGCACAAAATGTTGCTGTTCCTCCAGCTGTTCTAACTGGTTCTTGCATTATAGTTTTTACGATATATGCATTTTGTTCTGATATTACTCTTCTTTTTTCTTGATTTGGTGTTAATACTGTATTTCCATTAGAATCTACTACTTTAGTATAGAATGTTGGTTCAATATATTCTCCATCATTTGCAATTGCTGCATATGCTGCTGCCATTTCTAATGGACTTATTCCATTTGTTACTCCACCTATTGCAAGTGATAAATGTTCATCATTTTCTTTTCCTTTTTCTACTTCACTTGCTTTCTTTAATGTGCTAACACCAAAATTTCTTAAATAATCTATAGATTTTGTTGGTGTTAACTCTCTCATAATTTTAACTTCTGGTACATTTTTAGAGTAAGCAATAATTTGTCTAATATTAATTAGTCCTGAATATGAATCTCCTGAATTATGTGGTTTGTATCCGTTAAAATCAGTTAAGACATCATTATATACAGTTGATGCTGTTATTACTTTTTCTTGTAATGCTGGAGAAATATCTGCAATTGGTTTTATTGATGATCCTGGTTGTCTAAAAGATTGTGTACCTCTATTTAAATTTCTTCCTGTTTTTTGTCCTAATCCACCAGAAACTGCTAATACATTTCCAGTTTTGTGATCTATAATAACCATTGCTGCTTGTGTATGCTCATTTTTTAAGCTTCCATCATCATTTTTTTGTCTTCCACTTTTTATGTATTTTGATTGCAATGTTTCTTGTTCTACTCTTGTTTGAATATTAGCATCTACTGTTGAATAAATAGTAAGTCCACTACTGAAAACATAATTTTCTGCTAATTCTCTTGAAATATCTCTTTCTTCCATTACTTGATTAATTACTTGTTCAAGTACTGCATCTGTATGATAAGAATAAGATGATGATGATACTACTACTTCATTTTTTTGGAAAGGTAAACCTGCATCTACTTTTGCTACTGCTGCATCATATTCTTCTTGTGATTCGATTGCTCCAAGTTCTTTCATTTTAGCTAGCACAGTTTTTGTTCTTTTCTTTATTTTTTCAATTGCTTCTGGCTCTGTACTAAATGGGTCATAAGCATTTGGTGAACTATTAATTCCTGCCATAAAAGCACATTCTGCTAAGTCTAAATCTTTTGCACTTTTATTAAAATAGTATTCTGCACCTAATTCAACTCCATGTAAGTTACTTGAACCTACAAATAAAATATTTAAATATAACTCTAAAATTTGTTCTTTTGAAATCATTCTTTCGACTTGGAAAGCTTTCGCCCATTCTTTTACTTTTCTTAAAATACCTGCCATTCCTTGTGTATCTTTGTCACCAGTTAAGTTCTTTACTAATTGTTGTGTAATAGTACTTCCTCCATAAGAACCATTTCCAAATACTTTTCCTATAATAGCTCCTGCTGTTCTTTTTAAGTCTACTCCGACCATGTTCATAAAATCTTTCATCTTCAATTGATACATAAGCTTTTGGTAAATAATCCGCCATATCTTCTAGTGTAATTATTTTTCTTTTCTCATATCCACTTAATTCTGCAACAACTGTTCCGTTACTATCTACTATAACTGAATTAGAAGCACGTATTGTTAAATCATCTTTTGATATTTCAAAATCATCTCCAAATAGTCCAAAGAACATTCCTACAATAATTCCAGCTCCTATTACACATAGTAATAAAATTATAACTATTAATATTTTAAGCATTAACATTAATTTTGGATGTCTTTTTGAAAATTTATTTTTTTTACTTTTTTTAGCCTGTGGTCGTTTTGTATTTTCCTCTAAATTAGTTTTTCTATTTTTCCTATGATTTACTTTATATGGTTTAGTTTTTTCATGACTAGCACTGTGTTTACTTCTTTTTTTATTTGGCATTTTATTACCTCCCTTGTCAAGTTCGAAATTTGACAAAAACATTATATTACATTTTTCTTAAAAAGAAAAGAGTTTTTAATATTTTTTATTGTCATTGGGGACGGAGCATTTTGACAATTTTTAATAAATAGCATTCTTTCCCATCAATTCTTTTATTATTACTTTATCATTATTTATTTTTTTCATGATTTCATAAAATGGTTGCTTTTTATTAAAACTTGCTTCATAAATCTCACAAGTTTTATACTTAGTCATTTTATCGTAATCATAATAATCAAAATTTTTAAAAGTAATATCATAATTATTAATTGTAATTCCATTAAATCTTTTCTTTGTAATTACTACGTTTTCTCGTATATTAACTATTATGGCATTTTCGTAAATATTATAATCTGCCAAAAGTTTTGATGAAAAATCCACATTTAAAATGATTTCTGATTTTGCAATTCCCTTTTTCTTGTTGTTTCCAACTGTTATCATTATTCCATCTTCTTTTAATATTTGTTCTTCAATTTTTTTTAATTTTTCCATATATTTTGTAACTATATTAACTCTTTTATATTCTTTGGCGATTTGCCTTATTATGGCTATCATATGATCTGTTAAATCATTTACTAAAATTGAAATGGATAATTCTTGTTTTTTTAATTTCTTTTTCTTTATTATATAATCTAATACTTTGCAAGAAAGCACTTCAAATAGCCATTTTCCATCTACTATTTCAAATCCTTCTTCTTTTAAATTTTCTACATATTCTTTTTGTTTTTGAATTTTTTTGCTTATTACAATTTTTTTACTTACTGTTTGACCTAAAACTTTTTTTGTTTTTTGTGCTAATTTTTGTGCTTTATTAGATGATAATACTTCATCACCTGTAATTGGTAAGATTATTTTATTGTCTATTAATTGAAGTATATTAAAAATCCTAAATATAAATTTGGGCTTGTCAGTTTCTTGAATACAATACAAAAAAATCACTCTCCTATAGTATTTAAATATATGAAAGTGATTTTTATAATATGATTTTATATGATTATATCTCTCTTTAGTAATTTATTTTTTATTATTCCAGTTCCTATAAATTTTTTCTGATTATAAATTCGATAAATTCCGTCTTCTGTGTTATTTGTTAGCATAACACCATTTAAAAATAATTTTAGTTTGTAATCATCTAACAAAATAACTTGTTTATTTTTAAATAGTTCCTCTAAATGAATAATATGTTTTTCTGCATTTTCTTCTAGTTCTTTTATATCTATTGCATCTTTTATATTAAAATTTCCTACTTGTAATCTTTTTAAATTAGACATGTAACCGAATATTTCCAAGCTTTTTTGCTATGTCTTCACATAAACTTCTAATATATGTCCCTTTGCTACATTTAACTCTAAATTCAATTTGGCCTTTAATTTTATTTATTTTTAATAATTCTAAATCATAAATTTCAATCTCTCTTGGTTTAATTTCTACTTTTTTTCCTTCTCGTGCATATTCGTACAGTTTTTTGCCATTTACTTTAATTGCAGAATAAATAGGAGGTAATTGTTCTTGTTTTCCAATAACCTCCTTAAATATATTAAAAATATATCCTTTTTCTAATATTTTTTCGTCTACTTTTTTGGTTTCTAAAATTTTACCTTCTTGATCTGCAGTGTCAGTTTTTATTCCTAATTGTAACTGTACATCATAAATTTTATCATGATTAATTAAATATTTTGAGCATAATGTTCCTTTGCCTATTAATAATGGAAGAACTCCTTGTGCCATTGGGTCTAAAGTTCCAGTATGTCCGGACTTTTTCTTGTAAAATTTTCTTTGCAGTTTTTACTATATCATGTGATGTACAATCTTTAGGTTTATTTATAATAATTAATCCATCCATTTTTTTATTTCTTTCACTAATTTTTCTTTTACTTCTTCTAAACTTCCTCCGAATTGTAGCTCCTGCTGCTCTTGCGTGTCCTCCACCACCAAATACAAGGCAAATGTCTGATACATTAATTCCATCTTCAGAACGAAGAGATACTTTATATACATTTTCTGCATCATTCTTTTGTCTAAGAAAAACAGATACTTTTACCCCTTCTATATCTTTTCCGATATCAACTAAACCCTCATGATCTCCTGGCTCACTATTGACTTCTATTTCGTCTTGAATTGTGATATAAGTAAAAGAAATTTTTCCATTCTCTAATAGTTCTAGTCTGTCTATTACTCTTTTTGTTAATTCGAAGTTTGCTTTTGTCTTTGTTCTTAAGGTTCTTTTATATATGTCTGGTACATCAACTCCTAAACGAATTAATTCTGCAGTATATTCAAATGTATCAGGCGTAATTCCAATATGTCTAAATCCTCCTGTATCTGTTATAATTCCTGTCATTATACAAGTTCCTAAATTTCTTGAAATTGGAATTTCAAAATATTCTGCTATACTTGCTAAAATTTCACAACATGCTGGAGATACTGGATTAACATAGTTTAAATCACCATACATATTATTACTTCCATGATGATCAATTACAATTGTTCTTTTTGCATTTTCAAAATATTCTGCTCCCATTAATCTTTTAAGAGTAGCACAATCAAGAGAAATAGCTAAATCATATTTTTTTACTTCTGATGTTTCTTTTATTTCTTCTGCTAAAGGTAAAAATTTATACATTTTGCTGTATTCTGGTATTATAACATCTGCATCTTTTCCTAGTTCTTTTAACATTAATTTCATTGCTAATGTACTACCTACAGCATCTCCATCTGGTGATTCATGTGTTACAATTACAATATTTTCTGCTTTTTTTATTTCTATTAAAATTTCATCTAACGTCATATGTTTACTCCTCTTTTTTAGGCATGATTTCTTTTAATATGGCATCTATTTTAGTTCCATATTCAATTGAATCATCTAATTCAAATATTAATTCTGGTGTATTTCTTAGGTTTACTCTTCTTGCTAATTCACTTCTAATATAACCAGAAGATTTTTTTAAACCTGCTAAAGTATCTTTAATATTTTTGGAATTCAAGATACTTACATATACTTTTGCATATTTTAGGTCATTTGTAACTTTAACTTTTGTTACACTAATTAAGCCTGTTACATTTGGATTTTTTAAATCTTGATCAATGATTACACTTAGTTCTTTTCTATATTGTTCATTGATACGACCTAATCTTGTTTGATTTTCTGGCATTTTTTCCTCCTTAATCTCTTTTAATTTCTTCCATTACATAAACTTCAATAATATCTCCTTCTTTTATATCATTGTAGTTTTCAATTTGTATTCCACATTCAAATCCTTTTCCAACTTCTTTTACTTCATCTTTAAATCTCTTTAATGTTGCCAAATGACCTTCATGGATAACTACATTTTCACGAAGTACTCTAACTCCAGCATTTCTTTCTACTTTTCCAGAAAGTACATAACCTCCTGCAATTGTTCCTACGTTAGAAATTTTGAATGTCTGTCTTACTTCTACATTTCCAATTACTTTTTCTTCAAATTTAGGCTC
>CANRFX010000046.1 GCA_947629995.1 uncultured Clostridia bacterium
AGCAAAATCAAAGATATCAAAAAAATCGAATTAGTAAAAGAAAATGATGATGGAACAAAACAATACATAATAGAAGCAAATGGAGATGTAGACTTAAGAAAAATTATATTTGCAGAATTTGCAAAAGAAAATATCACAATATTTGAAATGAAAAAAGTAGATATAACTTTAGAAGATGCATTTATGAAATTAATAGAAGGAGGAAAATAAAATGTGGGCAGTATTAAAAAAAGAATTAAAAAGTTATTTTTTATCTCCAATTGGATATGTAGTTATAGGAATATTTTTATTATGCTTTAGTGTATTTTTTTACTTGACAACAATTTCTTCTGGAAGTGTTGATTTAGGCGCATTATATTATTATACAGCATTATATGGCTTAATTATTATAGTACCTATTTTAACTATGAGAATGTTTGCCGAAGAAAGAAAGAATGGTACAGAACAGCTATTATTAACTTCACCACTTAGTATAACAAAAATAGTTATGGGAAAATTACTTGCAGCTTTAAGTGTTATAATAATAACATTATTGATATCATTCTTATTTTATTTTATAGTAATGTTTTTTGGAGAGCCTAATATAGGAAATGTGCTAGTTGCAATGTTAGGGTTTGTATTAATGAGTATGGCAACTTTATCAATAGGAATGTTTGCATCAAGTTTAACTGAAAATCAAATAATAGCAGGAATTATTACAATTGCCTTTCTTATTATTTCTTTATTTTTATCTGACATTAGCACTGTATTTTCGCCAATTGCCCTAATGAACTATTACACAAGTTTTGCACAAGGGGTAATATCAATTGAAAATATAATTAGTTTAGTATTATTTAGTGCAGTATTTATAAGCTTTACTGTAATAATAATGCAAAGAAGAAAATTAGTAAAGTAAGGAGAGAAATAGCGTGAAAAAAGATATAAAGAAGAATGAAAATAAAAAACAAACTCCTAAACAAAAATCAGATAAAAAAACAACAAAAAAAATTGAAAAACTAGGAGAAATTATAAAGAAAAAATGGTTAATAAATGGAAGTAAAACTCTTTTATTAATTTTAATTATTATTGCAATATATATAGGAGTTAATATATTATTAAAAAATGTTGTACTACCAGAAATAGATTTTTCAAAAGATAAAATATACTCTTTATCACAAGAAACAAGAGATAAACTTAAAAATTTAGAAAAAGATGTTAATATTACATTAATAAATTATAATGATTATGATTCAAGTGCTATTAACTTTATAGAAAGATATGTAGAATTAAATGGACATATAAAATTGGAAAAGATAGATGATTTATCATCAAGACCAGATTTAATGCAAAAATATTCTTTAGATGAAACATCAAAATTAATTGTAATAGAATGTGGAGAGAATGAAAAAACATTATCAGAAAGTGATTTATATACCTATGACTATTCTACATATGAGCAAATAGATACAACAGAAGAAGCCATCACAAATGCAATTATTGATGTTATAACAGAAGAAAAATCTAAGATATACTTTATGAATAATCACGTAGCATATAACTCACAATATTTTTCAACAATAATAGAAGAAATGGAAAAAGAAGCAAACGAAGTAGAAGAAGTAGATATATTAGCAACAGGAAAAATTCCTGAAGATTGTGATTGTTTAATATTAACAACATTAAAAGAAGATATAACAGAACAAGAAAGAGATAAAATTATAGAATATATCAATAATGGTGGAGAATTACTTTTAATGTGTGGACCTAATATTATAAATACAAATTTAGAAAATTTCCAAAAAGTATTAGATGAATATGGTATAACAATTGAAAATGGAGTAATATTTGAAGGAAATACTGCTAATATGATAGCAGGTTATCCAGACTTTATTATAGAAGAAACACAAAGTACGAGTTTAACAGAAAAACTAAACATGAAAATGAATCTATGTTTAATTGATACAGGAAAAATTAATTTCCAAGAGGATAAATTAGAAGAATTAGGCGTTGAATACGAAATATTGGCAACAACAACAGAACAAGCCTTCTTAAGAACAGACCTAAATCAAAACTCAGTAACAAGAACGCAAAAAGATAGTGAACCTGAAGATAGTACAATAGCAGCCATAGCAACAAAAACAATAGAAGAAGGAAAAACATCACAATTAGTAATATATGCAAATGAATTATTTGCTATGAATATGCCAGTACAAATTAATGGATATCAAATGTATACAGTAAGTTTATATAATAACAAAGACATGATATTAAACTCAATTGCATACTTAAACCAAAGAGAAGATACAATAACAATTAGAAAAACTGGAGAAAGTGTACGTTATACTGTAACAGAACAACAAAATATAATTATAATATCAATAATATTTGGCTTACCATTTTTAATAATTTTAGTAGGCATTATAGTTTGGATAAAAAGAAGAAGAAAAAAATAATTGTCATTGGGGACGGAGCAATTTGACAATTATTGTCGCTGGGGACGGAGCATTTTGACAATTATTTGAATAATTAAAAAAAAACCTCATAAAATAATATGGGGTTTTTATGAACTATATTTTAAAAGTTATATTTGTTATTATAGGAACAATGATTGGAGCAGGTTTTGCATCAGGACAAGAAATATATCTGTTCTTTTTTTCGCATGGAATAAAAGGATTAATTGGAATTTTAATTTCAAGTTTGATAATTGGAATTGTTATTTATAAAACATTTCAAATAGTAAACAAATATGGAGTTGAAACATATAAAGATTTTTTAGAAATATTAATTAAGAAAAATAAAAAATTCAATAAAATTATAAATGCAATAATTAATATTTTTATACTTGTTACATTTTTTATTATGGTAGCAGGATTTGGAGCTTATTTCGAACAAGAATTAGGAATAAATAGCTTAATAGGAAGTTCAATTTTAGCTATTATAACATTTTTTATATTTATGACTAGTATAAAAGGAGTTGTAAAGGTAAACGAAATTTTAGTACCAATATTAATTATATTTTTAATTATAATAGGAATAATTAATCTAAAAGATTTACCGATACAAGAATTGCAAAATTATATATCAGAAATCAACACAGGAAAATACTATTTGAGTGCGATTTTATATAGTAGCTATAATAGTATTTTATTAATTCCTGTTTTACTAACATTAAAAAATTATATCAAAGATAAAAAACAAATAATAAAGATAGCAATTATAAGTAGTATTATTATTTTTATATTATCCATAATTGTATTTTTATTACTAGTTAAAGTTGATGTAGATATTACAAAGTTAGAAATGCCAGCAGTTTATGTAGTTTCTAATATGTTTAAAATTTTAAAATATACGTATGGATTTATTATACTAGGTTCTATTTTTACAACAACTATTTCCTTAGGAACAAGTTTCTTAAAAAATACAACTAAAACTAAAAAAAGTTATACACAAATAGCGGGTATTATGTGTATAACTTCTGTTTTAATTTCAAAAATCGGATTTTCAAATTTGATTAATTTTTTATATCCTGTTTTTGGATATCTAGGAATATTGCAAATTTTGAAATTATTAATAAATTAAAAGTATTTTAATGAAAAATGTTAAGTACAAAAGTAAATTCCACTTTTAATGAAAAACCTCTTTAAACTACTTGAAAAAAACAATAAAAACTGATATAAAATAGAAGAGGAGAAATAAAACATGGAGGATTATTGGAAAGAAGAGGAATCAAAAACAAAGAAAGTTAATAAAAAGAAAATAATAACAGCCATAATAATTGGATTAATAGTTATATTAATAACAACAATTACAATTATTTATCAAGCCAATAAACAAGCAAGAAATTGGATAGATAAAAATATATTCAGAAAAGAAGTACTGCAAGATAAAGTTACTACAATAGAGCTTAAAGAAGATCAACATTCTAATATTTATGCATTTAATAAATACATAGGTGTTTTAAATAAAAACCAATTTACCATTTATGGAAGTACAGGTAATGAAGAAAAAAATTTACAAATACAAATATCAAATCCAATCTTTAATTCAGAAAATAGGTATTTGGCCATTGCAGAAAAGCAAGGAAAAAAGTTTTACATAATTGCAGACAAAGATATTTCTTGGGATGCAGTGACAGAAGGGAATATAGCACAAATACATGTAAATAAAAACGGATATGTAGCAGTTGTTATAACAGATACAAGTTATAAAACAGTAATTGCAATGTATAATCCACAAGGTAAAGAAATATTTAAAACATATTTATCTTCTACAAGAGTGGCTGATATAGCAATTTCAAATGATGATAAATATTTGGCAATTGCAGAAGTAGATACATCAGGAACAATCATACAATCAAATATCAAAATAATTTCAATTGAAAAGGCAAGTAATGATCCAACCAATTCAATTGAACATACATATCAAGGAGAACAGGATAAATTAATTACAAATATAAAATACCAAGACAAAAATAAACTAATATGTATGTATACAGACAGCATACATATTATTGAAAATGATGAAGATATAGTACTTTACAATAATGAAAACAAAAAAATAATATTTCAATCTATAGAATTAACAAATCATGCAATTGAAATAGAAGAGAAATCAACAGGATTATTCACAGCAGATTCAGTTGTTGATATTATAAACATAGATAATAAAGGAATAAAAGAATATACTGTAGATGCAGTAGAAAAAGACATTTCTACTTATGGAAATATGATTGCACTAAATTTAGGAACAGAAATTGAATTTATCAATACAAGTGGATGGCTAGTAAAAAGATATATTGCTAATCAAGAAATTACAAATATTGTATTATCAGAAAGCATAGCAGGTATTATTTACAGAGATAGTATAGAAATTGTAAACTTATAAACTAATTAAGAAAGGGATGAAATTTAATATGAAAATTATAGTAGATTTAATTATTATAGCAATTATTTTAATATCAACATTTTTAGCATATAGAAAAGGAATTGTAAAATTAGCAATCAGTTTACTTGCTTTTGTTATTTCAATAGTTCTAACATTTATACTATATCAACCAATTTCAAATTTAGTAATAAATGGAACAGGAATAGATGAAATGATAGAAGATGCAATTTATGAAAAAGCAAATGACATTATGAAAGAAGATGAAGAAGAATCTTTAACTGGTGAAATTATAGAACAAGCGAAAAATGAAATGCTACCTGAAACAGCAAGAACTTTAGCAGTTAACATTGTAAAAGGTGGAACCATAATAATTTTATTTTTAGGAATTAGAATTGGATTAAAATTTGTAACATTCATTGCAGACTTAGTTGCAAAACTACCAATATTAAATCAAGTAAATAAAGTAGGTGGTTTAATATATGGGATTTTAAGAGGTATATTAATTGTATATGCTATACTTTTAATTGCAAATGTTTCTCGGACAAATTGACCCTGAAAATACGGTAAATAAAAGTATAAATCAATCATTTATTGGAAAAGCAATGTACGAAAATAATATTTTTAATATATTATTTTAGATAGAAAATTAATTATATTTATTGATTTTTAAAAATGAGTTTGTTATACTAGTATCATAAAAATATAGGAGTGGAACATTTTGAAAAATAAACCAGTAAACGATCAAAAAATACAAAAATTAAAAAAGAAAAGAAAGAAGAAAAAAACGTGGAAAAAAGTGCTACTTGTTATTTTATTAATTATTATAATATTAGCAGGAATATTTGCATATAGAGTGTACAAAAATGGTGGAGGAATGTCAGGAATTTTAGCTACAATAGTTGGCCATGATGAAAATACAAAGAAAAATTTAGGCGAATTTCGAATACTGTTATTAGGAATAAGCACAGATCAAGAAGGTGTAGAATTGACAGATACAATTATAGTTGCTTCTTACAACCCTAATACCCAAAAAGCAACCTTACTATCAATTCCTAGGGACACATATACAGGAACAAATCCTTCTAGAGCAACAGCATATGAAAAAATAAATGCACTTTATAGTAGAAAACATAGAGCAGACGAAACTCTAAAAGCAGTAAATGATATAACAGGGTTAAATATTCAATATTATGCTGTAGTAAAAACAGAAGCTTTAATAAAATTAGTTGATGTAATTGGCGGAGTAAACTTTAATGTACCAATAGACATGAATTATGACGATTTATCACAGAATTTACATATTCATTTAAAAGCAGGGGAACAATTACTAGATGGAGACAAAGCAGAACAATTAGTTCGTTTCCGTCATAATAATGACTGGACATCATATCCTGAAGAATATGGGGATAATGATACTGGAAGAATGAGAACACAAAGAGAATTCATTATGCAGGTAATAAAGCAAACAGCAAAACCTGAAAATATATTTAAATTAGGGGAAATATTAGATATAGCTAAAGAATATATTATAACTAATATTGATTTCAATGTAGCAAAAGATTATATACCATATGCAGTAGAATTTGATACAGAAAATTTATTGAATGCAGCCTTACCAGGAGTTAATACAGATAACAATAGTAGCAAAGTATGGGTATTTATACCAAATAAAAGTGAAACAAAAGAATTAGTGCAAGAATTATTTTATGATAGAGACTTAGATGAATCTCAAGAAGGAGAAGAACAAACTGGAAATACTGTGTCAAATACATCTAAAAGTGCATTAAAAATAGAAATATTAAATGGTAGTGGAGAAAGTAAAAACTTACAAAAAGTCGAAAGCCAATTAGAAGGGGCAGGGTTTAAAGTAACAAGAACAGGAAGTACAAATACAACAGCTAAAACAGCCATTATCAATAAAAAAGAGGCAAGTGATGTATTTCTAAAAAATATAAAAGATGTAATAGGTGTAGGAAACATATCAAAAAGCCAATCTAGTTCAAGTAAAGTAGATGTAACTATAATAATAGGAAAAGACTATCAATAAAATTTAGTTAAAATTTTGCCTAAATAAAAAAGGCAGAGATACAATAATCTGCCTTTTCGATTTTTTAATAATTTATTTTTTCCTTTTTTTTCGTTTTTTTATTTTTTTATTTGAAAGTATTAAATAAACAATTAAAATCAATACAATTCCAATAAAAATTTCAATCATATAATAGAATAAATTTGATGACTCAACTGCATGAGAAGCTATTAATTCAGTTTTATATTCTTTTTCATCAATTTTATAAGAGACGGTACCTAAAATATCACCTTGATTAATAGGAGCTGAAATATTATCTTTTAAATTTATAATAGACTGTACATTATCTTTAGATTCTGAATCATTAAGTAATATATTAACTTGAGTTTTTGCAAGTAAATTCAAATCTTGCGTATCTAAAGAGCCATTTTTTACTTTTATTTGTTCAACAAAATCATTTGCATTAATTATTGTCTTAAAAGAAAAGTTATTATATCCATATTCATATAAAGCTTTTGTTTCACTATATCTAGTGGGAATATTATTTATGGTTTCTCCACCTAAAACCACGCAAATTAATTCTAAGTCATCTTTTTTAGAATAAGAAACTAAACATTCACCAGCTGGGTCGGTATAACCAGTTTTGCCACAAACAAGATAAGGATAATAGTTTTTAGAATCACTAGGAACAACCAACCTATCTGTTGATTCATAACTTCTTGCTATGTATTTATTAGTAGCAGAAATGCTACAATATGGCATACTAGCTAATCTTACAAATTCTTTATTTTTTATACAATATTCCATAATAGATGCTAAATCTGATGCTGTTGTATAATGATTATCATCATGTATACCAGAAGGATTAGTAAAATGTGTATCTGATAAACCAAGATCTTTTACTTTTTGGTTCATCATTTGTGCAAAACCTTCTATTGAGCCACCAACATATTCAGCAAGTAAGCTTGCAACATCATTTGCAGAATGAACTAATAACATTTCTAATAATTGCTCAATTGTAAATTGCTCTCCAATTTGTAACTCAACAACAGTATATCCATAAGGAATTGTTGAAGAAATATCATGATTAATAGTTACAACATCTTCTAAATTACAATTTTCTAACGTAAGAATAGCTGTTAAAATTTTAGTAGTACTTGCAGGATACATTCTTTCAGATTCATTTTTGTGATATAAGATTCTACCAGTTTTAATATCTATCAAAATAGCGCTTTTAGCAGTCAAATCAGGTTCATTGTTTGCTGCAAAAATAAAAGATAAATTTGATAAAGAAAATATCATTAAACAAAACAAAATAATCAATTTTTTTATATTTTTTACTTTCATTTTTTTCTCCAATCTTTTATTATCATATCTTATTTTTCAAAAAAATACAACAAGTTTATATAAATTATATAGATTTATAAAATTAAATACAAAGTATATTGATAAAAAATCAAATAGTTATAAAAAAATTTAATAAAGGAGGTTTTATATGTATAATTTAGATAAAAAACAGAGAATAATATTAGGAGTAATAGCAGTTATTATAATATGTTTTATATGCTATTATTTATATGCAAAAGATAAAGAAAAAAATGCAGAATTTGAAAACAATTTAGAAATAGAAAATAATAGTAAAGATAACGAAAATACTAAAGAAATGTTAGAAGATGAGCACATTTTAGTGCATATTTCTGGCGCTGTAAATAAAGAAGGGGTGGTAGAGTTAAAAATGGATAGTAGAATTTCTGATGCTATTGAAATGGCTCGGAGGGTTAAAGAAAGATGCTAGTATTGATGACATTAATTTAGCATATAAATTAGAAGATGGTATGAAAATATATATTCCTATACTTGAAGAAAAAGAAAATGAAGAACAACTACAAAATAGTACAAATAATGACAAAAATATGAATAGTGCAAATACTATAAATAGTACAGGAAAAAAGGATTTAACAGAAAAGTATGTTACAACTTCTTCTGGAACTGGTAAAAGTAATTTGGAAAGTATAGAGAAAGGACAATCTACTAAAGTGAATATTAATACAGCAACACAAGAACAATTGGAAACTCTGCCAGGAATAGGACCATCAACGGCAAGTAAGATTATTGGTTATAGAACTGAAAAGGGGAATTTTAATAATATAGAGGATATTAAAGAAGTAAGTGGTATTGGTGACGCTAAGTTTGAGAAAATAAAGGATTTTATAACGGTTAAATAAATTACTGTTTTTATGATTTTTGGTATTTTTTTGATACTTTTTTCATATAATATAAGGGAAAAGACTTGACATTGTTTCTTTTTAGTAGTAAAATTATTATTAGTTTCTATATCGCGGGGTGGAGCAGTTGGCAGCTCGTCGGGCTCATAAACAGAGGAGCTCTAGAGAAAAGCTAAAACTCAAA
>CANRFX010000047.1 GCA_947629995.1 uncultured Clostridia bacterium
AAACTTCCTTTTCTTGATTATCATTCTCTTTTACTGTTCCAATTAAATTTGCAGTAATATTGTAATTGTATTTAAAATTTGTCTTTCTATCGCCTTGAAAAATATATTCAAAATTTATTATATATTCATTAATAGATTTAGATGCATAATATCCACAAGACGGAAGGGTTTCCGTATCATAAAAAATATTTGGTTTTAATGCTACTTCATAGTTACTATTTTTTTGTATTGTATAATTATAAATTGGTAGTATATTTTTTTCATAATCTATAGCATATTTAATAAAAATATCTCCCAGAAGCATTAGTATTACAACAATAATTGCAATAACATAAATACTTTTTTTGTGTGTTTTCTCTTTTTTTATATTCAAATTTCTGTATCGTCTTTTATTTCTGGTCATAATTTATCTTCCTTCCTGATTAAAATAGCTATACAACCAAACAGATGGAAAACCAATATATTTAATATGAAATGTATAAACACCTTTAATTTCTTCTATTTTTACCCAGTTTGTATCAGGTACATTATTATTGTCCCCTTTTGTTTGATATAATATTGTACCTTTTTCCTTTTTTCGATTAATAACACGGTGTGCAATATTTTGTTCTTCTTTTGTATAAATAATAATTGTGTTTTCAGATATTTTTTTTAATTCGTCTTCATTCAATTTCTTAAAAATAAGAACATCTCCTCGACTAAATGTTGGAAACATACTATTTGAAAGAATCGTAATTGGTTCATATTTAAAGAACCCCATCATGAAACAAATTAAAGTAATTGATAAAATTACTGCTAACACAAAACTAATTTTAGAAAAAATAGTTTCTTGTTTTTTTCTAATGTCTTTTTTTTCTTTTATAAATTTATATTTAAATAAGCCATATACTATGACTGGTGATAATATTCCAATCGCACCAGTCATAAACCAATTTAAATCTGGTAAAATTGGCAATAGTAAAATTGGTAATTCTTTTGAAATTCTATATACTAAAGGTAATATATATGAACCTTTTAAGCTTAAATAAGTGCATAAAATACTATATGAGATTGTTGGTATAATTGTGCTACAAATATATTTAAATATTTCTTCTTTATTAGAATATAATTCGATTATAACATTATATCTTATTTCTATTAATAATAGTAAAATTGTTATTGTTATCAATGCTAATTTATCTTTTTTATTTCTAATTGCAACTATACCTCTTGTAACTTCTATACCAATGATTGGAACAATTTGCAAAATTATATTTTTTACAATAGATAAAGCATCATGTTTATAAGGACTTTTTGTAAATCCTAAAAAAAATCCTGTATAAAAAAAGATAATAATATATATGCAAGAAAGGATTATTAGACGAATAAAATATTTTCTATTTTTACATGGTCTAATATAATCTTTCTTGCTTTTTACTAACATAAAAATTAAAACAATTCCCCAAAATATTGCATTTATGATATTATATAAGGTAGGATATTGAGTTTCAAAATGGATTGTAACAAATAAATAAATAATTAAAAATGATATTATTTCCTTATTTTTGTACATATTCTACTATTCCTGTTATTGTTCTTGTTTTAACAGATGGTACTTCAGTAGTATCCTTGATATATTCCACTTTTACAGTAAATGTCGTTTGCTCACCTGCTTTTAGCTCATGTGCAACTTCTGTTGTAACATAATTAATTGCTGGTGATCCATCACTTTGTTCTTGGAAAATTATATTATCTAATTTAGCATCAATTGTACCAGCATTTTCTATTGTTACTTCATATGTGATACTATCTCCTGGCTTAACTAACTTTGAATTAAATGTTATACTTGTATTAGTATATTGTGGATCTCCAGGATCACATCCTTCACTAAATTCTTGTGTTGCTATATTAATAATTTTTACGTCCCATACACCTATAATTTCAGCTGTTCCGTTTACTGTTAATTGAGTAGCAAATGCTGAATAACCTACTGCCATTGTTAATATTACAAGTAGCAAAGCTACTATGATAATATTTTTACTACTTTTCATTGCTTTTTACACTTCTCTCTTTTTTTGGTTAATCATGCACTCTCTATATATTATATGTGTTTGTTTTTTTTATGTTATTTCTTAAAAAAAATAGCAAGTTCTATAATCCTTGCTATAATTGGAGCCAATAGGGAGAATCGAACTCCCGACCTACAGGTTACGAATCTGTTGCTCTACCAACTGAGCTATATTGGCATATATTTCTCAAAAAATATCATATACTATTTTAATATTTTTGTCAATTGGAAACTAATATTAAAATAGAAATAAGAATCAACATATCCTTATTTTTAAAGAACTTGTTGATTCTTTATTTTCTTTTTATTTTAATACATTCCATCCATTCCAACTGGTGGCATTCCTGCATCATGATTTCCACAATTGCATGAATTCTTTTCTGGTGCATCAGTTACAATACTTTCTGTTGTAAGTATCATTGATGCTACAGATGCTGCATTTTGAATTGCACTTCTAGTTACTTTAGTTGGATCTACAATTCCTGCTTTTTTCATATCTATATATTCTTCTTTTGCTGCATCAAATCCAACTCCAACTTGTGCCTTTTTTACATTATCAATTATTACTGCTGGTTCTAATCCTGCATTAATTGCAATTTGTTTTGCTGGTTCTTCTAATGATTTTAGAATAATCTTTCCACCTAATTTTTCTCCACCTTCAAGTGTTTCTACTAATTTTTCTACTTTTGGAATTACATTTATTAATGCTGTTCCTCCACCTGCTACAATTCCTTCTTCTACTGCTGCTTTTGTTGCAGATAAAGCATCTTCAATTCTTAATTTTTTATCTTTCATTTCTACTTCAGTTGCAGCTCCTACACCTATTACAGCTACTCCACCTGATAATTTTGCTAATCTTTCTTGTAATTGTTCTTTATCATATTCACTCTTAGTTTCTAATATTTGTGCTTTAATTTGGCCTACTCTATCTGCTATTTGTTGTTTGTCGCCAGCACCATCTACAATAATTGTGTTTTCTTTTTGAACTTTTACTTGTTTTGCCTTACCTAGTTGCGTAATTTGTGTATCTTTTAATTCTAATCCTAAATCTGTTGCAATAACTTCTGCACCTGTTAAGATTGCTATGTCTTGTAACATTTCTTTTCTTCTGTCTCCAAATCCTGGTGCTTTAACAGCTACTACATTTAATACTCCTCTTAATTTGTTTAATACTAATGTTGATAATGCTTCTCCTTCTATGTCATCACATACTATTAATAATTTTCCTGATTCTTGCATAATTGCTTCTAGTAGAGGTAGTATTTCTTGTATATTACTAATTTTTTTGTCTGTTAATAATATATATGGATTATCTAATATTGCCTCCATTTTTTCTGTATCTGTTACCATATATGGTGATAAGTATCCTTTGTCAAATTGCATTCCCTCTACTACATTTAATTCTGTATTAGAAGTTTTTGATTCTTCAATTGTGATAACTCCATCTTTTGATACTTTTTCCATTGCTTGTGCAATTAAGTTTCCTATTTCTTCATTGTTTGCTGATATGCTGGCAACTCTTGCTATATCTTCTTTTCCATTAATTACAGAGCTTATTTCTTTTAGCCCTTCTACTGCTTTATTTACTGCCTTGTCCATTCCTCTTTTTATTGCCATTGGATCTGCTCCTGCTGCTACATTTTTAATGCCTTCTTTAATCATACTTTGAGCTAAAACAGTTGCTGTTGTAGTTCCATCTCCTGCAACGTCATTTGTTTTTGTGGAAACTTCTTTTACTAAACGAGCTCCCATATTTTCGTATTTGTCTTCTAATTCGATTTCTTTTGCTATGGTAACTCCATCATTTGTAATTAAAGGAGCTCCAAAACTTTTGTCTAATACGACATTTCTTCCTTTTGGTCCTAATGTCACTTTAACTGTATCTGCTAATTTATTTACACCTTCTAATAAAGATTTTCTTGCATCTTCTCCAAATTTAATAACTTTTGCCATTTTATATCCTTCCTTTCTTATTTTTATTCAACAATTGCTAAAATGTCTTCTTGTTTTACAATAATATATTCTGTTCCTTCATATTTTACTTCTGTTCCAGAATATTTACTTACAATAACATTGTCGCCTTTTTTTACACATACTGGCTCTATTTTTCCATCTACTTTTTCTCCTTCTCCTACTGCAATTACTTCTGCTATTTGTGGCTTTTCTTGTGCATTACCTGCTAATATAATTCCGCTTTTTGTTGTTTCTTCGCCTTCTTTCATTTTTATTAATACTCTACTTCCTAATGGTTTTATCATTTTGTATTACCTCCTTTGATTTTTTAGCACTCTGTTTAAGTGACTGCTAATACTTTATACCCTTTTTGTTTAATTGTCAATACTTTTTTACTTTTTTCACACAAAGTTCACACATTTATTATATTCGTTGATTTTTATAGGTATTCCATTTTTTTTATTTTCCTTGCTTTTTTATATACAAAACGATATAATAAGTTTATGAAAAAATTAATTGTAAATGAAAAATATAATGAGAAAAAATTAAATAACTTTTTACTTTGTTCTATTCCAAATTTATCTTCTAATCTTTTTTATAAAACTTTAAGAAAAAAAGATATTAAAGTAAATGGTAAAAGAACTTCTGAAAATCTTACACTTCATACTGGTGATGAAGTGTTGGTTTATATTGCAGATAAATATTTAGGAACAGATGATAATTTAAATATTTTTTACGAAGATGAAAATATTTTGATTTTAAATAAAACCTTTGGTATAGAAATTATAGGTCAAAATAGCTTAACCACACTAGTTCATAAAAAATATTCTAACTTTGATTTCAAGCCAATGCCTTGCCACAGACTTGATAGAAATACAACTGGACTTGTTTTATTTGCTAAAAATGAAAATACTTTAAATATTTTACTTGATAAATTTAAAAACCATGAAATAAAAAAACATTATTATGCTTTGGTCTATGGTATACCAAAAGAAAATTTTAAAAGATGTGAAGCTTTTTTATTTAAAGATAATAAGAAATCTCAAGTATATATCTCTGATACACCTAAAAAAGGATATCAAAAAATTGTTACCACTTATCGTATTTTAAAAAAGAATTCTAATAATACTTGTCTTTTAGATGTAGAAATTGAAACTGGCAAAACACATCAAATAAGAGCCCATCTTGCTCATCTTGGATACCCTATTATCGGAGACCGGGAAATATGGTATAAACGAAATTAACAAAAGTTTTAGTAAAAAATATCAAATGCTTTGCAGTTATTATTTAAAATTTGATTTTAAAACTGATAGTGGTATTTTGAATTATTTAAATGGAAAAATTTTTACATTAGACTGTCCTTTTACAATTAAAAAAAGAATAATAAAAAATGCTTAAGTTTTTAATTTTTGTGGTATAATTAAAACTGATAGAAATGGAGTTGATTCTATGTCAAATAATATAAAAGAAGATGTTGATATAAAAAAACTATATGGAAAATCAAGTTCTTTAAAAAAAGATGAGTTTTTAGAGACATTTCATATGAAAGAATCTGGTTTGTCAACAACTGAAGTTAATAATCGTATAAATCAATATGGATTAAATGAAATTAAACAAGCAAAACCAAAAAAATGGTATCATTACTTTTTTAAGAGTTTATTTAGTCCTTTTAATAGTATTTTACTTGGAATTGCTTGTATTTTATTTTATACAGATGTATATTTAGCAGAAGTTCCAAGTTATGCAAATATCATTGTAATTGCTATTTTAGTAATTTCAAGTACACTTTTAGAATTTTTTGAAGAATATCATTCTAATAAAGCTGCAGAAAAATTAAAAGAATTAGTTGCAACAACAACTACTGTTATAAGAGATGGAAAAGAAACGTCAATACCAATTAATCAAATTGTTTTAGGTGATATTGTTATACTTTCTGCTGGAAGTTTAATTCCAGCTGACCTTAGAGTTTTAGACTCAAAAGACTTATATGTTGGACAATCTTCTTTAACAGGAGAATCAGATGCTGTAAAAAAGACAGAAGAACTTGATACAGACATATCAGATTTAGATAGTATATCAGATTTAAATAATATATGTTTTATGGGTACTAATGTTATTAGTCGGTTCTGCAAAATGTGCTGTTATTAAAACTGCTGATGATACTTACTTTGGAAAAGTTGCCCATACTCTATCTAATGGAAAGCCAAAATCTGCTTTTCAAAGTGGAATCGAAAATATAAGCAAATTATTAATTCGTTTTATGCTAATTCTTATTCCTATTGTTTTTATACTAAATGTAAATAAGCATAGTACTGTTACAGCATTTACTTTTGCAGTAGCAATTGCTATTTGTATTACACCTTTATTGCTTCCAGTTATCCTTTCTTCTAGCCTTTCAAAAGGCGCAGTTAGAATGTCTAAAAAGAAAACCATTGTAAAAAAATTAGATTCAATTGAAAGTTTTGGATCTATTAACATTTTGTGCACAGATAAAACAGGAACTCTTACAGAAGACAAGATTGTTCTAGAAAAGTATTTGGATATTTATGGACAAGAAGATTTCCGTATTTTAAAACATGCATTTTTAAACTCTTACTTTCAAACTGGATTAAGAGGTAATATTGATGAAGCTGTAGTAACTAGAGCTTTGCAAAACGATATGGAAAAATATATTAATCAATATAAATTGGTAGATGAAATTCCTTTTGATTTCTCTCGTAGACGTTTATCTGTAATTGTTACAGATGGTACAAAAAAGCAAATGATCACAAAAGGTGCAGTAGAAGAAATTTTAGAAATTTGCACTATGGTAGATTATCAAGGTAATTTATCACCTATTACTAACCAAATAAAAGAAAATATAAAGAGAATTTCTAAGAATTTAAATAAAGATGGATTAAGAGTTATTGCTGTTTGTCAAAAAAATGATATTAATGATATTTCTGATTTTAGTATAACTGATGAAAAAAATATGATTCTTTTAGGTTTTATTGGCTTTTTAGATCCACCAAAAGAAAGTGCAAAATCTGCCATAAAAAAATTAAATGAAGCAGGAATTCGTGTTATTGTTTTAACAGGAGATAACTTAGAAGTTACAAAATGTATTTGTAAAAAAGTAGGAATTAATTCTAATACAATTATAGAAGGAAAACAAATTGAAAATTTAAGTGATAATGGTGTTTTAAGATTACTCAAGAAAAGTAACATTTTTGTTAAACTTTCTCCTATTCAAAAGGCTAGAATTGTTAGACTTTTGCATGAATCTAATAATGTTGTAGGATATATGGGTGATGGAATTAATGATAGTCCTTCTTTAATGAATTCAGATGTTGGTATTTCAGTTGATACTGCTGTTGATATTGCAAAAGAATCTGCAGATATTATTTTATTGGAAAAAGATTTACATGTTTTATTAGATGGTGTAACAGAACGGCAGAAAAACATTTGGAAATTTAATGAAATATATAAAACTTTCTACTAGCTTTAACTTTGGAGAGGTTGTATCTGTTATAATTGCAAGTATAATTTTACCATTTCTACCTGAAACTCCAATCCAATTGTTAGTGGAAGGATTACTTTATGATTTTGGTCAATTAACTTTACCTTTTGACAATGTTGATGAAGAATATTTAAAGAAACCTAGAAAATTTAACATTAATAGTTTAAAGAATTTTATGCTATTTATGGGACCTCTTAGTTCGGCTTTTGATTTAATTGTTTTTGCTATTTTGCTACTTGTTTTCCACTTAAATGATGCCCCTACTTTCCAAACTATATGGTTTTCTTATAGTATAGTTTCTAATTTACTCGGTATGCATATTATTAGAACTGCTAAACTTCCATTTATTGAAAGTAATGCTCATAAATTTGTGTACTTCTCATCTATATTGCTATCTATTATTGGAATAATTATTCCTTTTACTTGGCTTGGAAATTTAATTGGTCTAGTTCCTATCCCTATGATTTTTATGCCAATTATTATTCTAGTTCCAATTTTGTATTGCTTTGTTGCATTGATTGCTAAAAGAATTTATATTAATAAATTTGGTGAATGGATTTAAAAAAATAGCAGATAATTTCTTATCTGCTATTTTTGGCTCCTTTAAGAGAGACGTATGCAAAAAATCCATCTTAAAAAAGTTACTTATTTCCATTTCAAATGTAGCTATAGCAATGGTTTGTTCTAAGTGTCACAATTTTTAATATTCATTAATCTTGCTGTTACAAAATTTTACCTGCATCATTACTATTTTTAACTATAGTTCCACAGCGTGGAACCACTATTATCCCTTATCTTCAAATTCTTCTTTTTGCTTTTCTATCTCTCTTGCTAGTTCTTCCTCAGTTGGCAAGTATAATTGATATTTTGAAGCAAATAAATTTTTATTATCATTAAGCACAGAATATTTTACTATTGTATCCTTTTTATCTGAGCATAGTATTATTCCTATTGTCGGATTATCGTCTTCTGCTTTTACCTCATTATCAAAATATCTTACATAGAAATCCATTTGTCCTATATCTTGATGAGTTAGTTTATCTAATTTTAAATCAATTAAAACAAAGCATTTTAATACATAATTGTAAAATACCAAATCTATATAAAAATTATCTCCATCAACATCAATTCTTCTTTGTCTTGCTACAAATGAAAATCCTCGACCAAGTTCTAGCAAAAATTCAGAAATATGTTCAAGTAAGTTAGATTCTAAATCTTTTTCTAAAAATCTTCTATCTTTAATATCTAAAAATTCTAAAACATATGGATCCTTAATGAAATCTTGCACTTTTTCTTTTTTCTCTAAAAAATTTATTTCATTTTTTACTTCTTCCTTATGTTCTTCACTTGTTGATAAAAGTCTTTCATAGTAAAAACTATTTATTTGTCTTTCTAATTGTCTGACGCTCCAGTTAGATTTTATTGATTCTTCTAAATAAAAATTTCTTTTATTTTCATCATCAATGTTCATAATTAGGCGATTATGGCTCCAACTTAACTGGTTCCACAGTGCGGAACCACCTCTATAAGTTAAATAAAACTTTTTCATTTTCTTTAAACTTGGAACACTAAACCCTTGTCCAAATTCTCTAGTTAATTTTTCAGAAAATAATTTTAATATTTCGTTTTGAGATTTTTCTAAATTATAATTTTCTATTAGTTCATTTATAGTAGAACCTATTTCAAAATATAATTCAACCATTTCATAATTA
>CANRFX010000048.1 GCA_947629995.1 uncultured Clostridia bacterium
TCCTTTTCTCCACCTTGTGTATGTTGTGTCTTTGCATTATCTGCCTTTGTTAATATTCCATTTTCTCCTGTTAATGTTGCAATACTTACTGCTGCTAAAATTAATAACACAATAATCGTTATTACAAGTGCAATTAATGTAATACCACTGCTTCCTTTTAAAATTCTAGTTTGTTTGGTTTTTGGTTTTTCCATTTTTGTACCCCTTTCTTTTTTTTTTAGTTTGGTTTTGTAAATTTCAGCAATATTATGTCATGTTCGGTATACTTATTTACATTCAAATTTTAGCATAAATGTTTTTTAATGTAAATACTTTTTCAATTTGTAATAAAAATGTAATATTTCCTTAATAACAAATTAAGCAAAGCCGTTTTTTTTACTTGAATAGTAACCTTATTACTAGCATATATTTAAATAATATGTAAAAAGAAAGGTTTGGTTTTATGCTAGATAAATATATAGAAAGCTATAAAGAAGAAATTATAAAAAAAACTCAAGAGTTAATACAAATTCCAAGTGTTTTATCTGTTTCCAAAAATCCAACTCATCCTTTTGGAGATTCTGTTAATGATGCCTTAGAATATATGCTAAACTTAGGAAATGCTTTAGGTTTTCATACAAAAAATTTAGATGGCTATTGTGGTTATATTGAATTTGGAAAAGGTGCTGATTTAATTGGAATAATTGGACATCTAGATGTTGTCCCAGCTGGAGATAATTGGACATATAGCCCTTTTTTGCGGTACTATTTATGATAATAAAATTTATGGTAGAGGTGCAATTGATGATAAAGGCCCTGTTATTAGTTCTCTTTATGCAATGAAAGTAATTATGGAAAATTATAAATTAAAAAAGCGTGTCCGCTTGATTCTAGGCTTAAATGAAGAAAATGATTGGAAATGCATTAATTATTATAAATCACATGAAGAATCACCTTCAGTTTCTTTTAGTCCAGATGCCGATTTTCCTTGTATTTATGCCGAAAAATCAATTCTTACTTCTTATTTAAAAATGGATTATTCTAATTTTTTAAATAAAGATATTATTATCAAAGAAATAAATACATATGAAAATCCAATTAATGTTGTACCAAAAATTTGCAGTGTTGTTTTAAAAATAAATAATAAAAAACTTAAAATGTCTGAAATTATTGAAAATCTAAAAAAAATAATTGATGAAAGTGGTTTTGAAATTGATATTTATAAAATAGATGAAACTGAGCTAAAACTTACTTCTTATGGAATCCAAAGTCATGCTGCACATCCAGATTTAGGAATAAATGCCATTTCTAGGTTAATTGTTATTTTATCTAAACTTTTCAATATTTATGACATTTACATTGGATTGTTTGAATTTTTTAAAAACTATATTAATACTGATTATACTGGCAAAAATTTGGAAATTGATTATAAAAATCAATTAGGCTGCTTAACTTTAAATGTTGGGGATTTTTGTCTTAAAAACAATATTTTGGAAATTGGTATGAATATTCGTATTCCTGCTAGTGTTAATACTATTGAAGTTGAAAATAAATTTATAAAATATGTGTGCCCTTATTCAAATGTTGATTTTGATACAATTTCGTATAAACCTTCTTTATATATCTCAAAAGAAAATAAATTAGTGAAAACTCTTTGTGGCATTTATAATGAAGTTACTCATTCTAATTTAGAACCTATTGCAATTGGTGGTGCAACTTTTGCCCGTGCTTTTGATAATTGTATTTCTTTTGGTCCTAATTTTCCAAATGATAAAGATATGTGCCATCAAACAGATGAATTTATTGATATAGATAAGTTGCTTCTTTCTTGTAAAATATATGCAAAAGCTATTTTAGCTTTAGATGATTTTTAATTTAAAATAAAAAAGACCCCCCGCCTTAGCCGTCAGTTGCTTTTAATTTTTAAGGACCTGTTCCTATAAACAGGTGGGTGCCTACCTAAATACTCATGGGCTTCTCACTAATATTTAAATATGTGAGCTTGCACGCCATATTCAGAGATTTGGCCCCTCTTAATGTGTGTTGGTTCTAAAAATTTAAGCCTATACGTACTATGCAGGGAAATCTATATATTTACTTAAGTTATTTATATTTTAACATAGGTTATAATACTTTACAAATTATTATTTACCCTTAAATGTTTATTCCTTTTTCATTAATTAATTTTATCTTGTTTTTCTATATCAAAATCTCTTTTAAACTCATATTTTTAAAACTTGATTTTTATAGTTTTATATGCTAAAATTAATTAATACTTATGGGGTAGCAAAGGGTTTTTATACTCTTTGCTATTTATTATTTTACATTACATATAATAATATGCAAAAAAACTGTAAAATGCTACCTAATAAAATAAATAAATGAAAAATTGAATGAGAATATTTATGTTTTTTTCCAATTCCATAAATAATTGCTCCTATTGTGTATGCAATTCCACCTAATAGTAAAAGAATAAATCCATTTGCAGTTAAACCACTTGGCAAAATATTTGCTTTTAAAATTATGCACCATCCCATAAGTAAATAACAAATCATAGAAAATTTTTTAAATTTTTTGATATCAATTGAATTTAACACAATTCCTAAAATTGCCAAAGCCCATATTACTCCAAAAATAAACCACCCGAGTAAATTTATCTTGCTGTCTAATAGTACATAAGGCAAAAGGTGTATAAGAACCTGCTATTAATAAAAATATTGAACAATGGTCTAATATTTGGAAAACTTTTTTAGAAGTGAACTTTGGACTTAATCCATGATAAATACTAGACATTGTATAAAGTGCAATCATTGTTACTCCATAAATTGCTCCACTAATAATTCCATATGTATTTCCTCTTACTGATGCAAATACAATACATAGTACAGTTGCTACTACTCCTAAGACTGCACCTACTATATGAGAAGTCATATTAAAAATTTCTTCTCCTTTTGTATAAGTTGGTAATATTCTATCTTTTAATTTTACTCTTTGCATTTTTTTCTCCTAAAAAACTTTTTATTTGATTTTTATATGATATCACAAACTTTTTATCTTTTCAAGTATTTAAAATTATATGTATATTTTATTAACTGCCAAATAAAATGGGATTAAGGAGGTTTTTAGTTATGTCAGAAAAATTTAAAATTTATGCTAAATCAATAGCTATTCCTGTAATTTTGGGAAGTCTGGTTGGTTTTATAATTTCTGGTTATATGAATTATAATTCTTTACAAAAACCATTTTTTGCCCCACCTAGCATAGTTTTCCCTATTGTATGGACTTTATTATATATTCTTATGGGAGTTTCTTATGGTATTTTAGAGAGCAATTCTTTAACAGATTTTAAAATTAACTCAATTTATTATTTACAATTATTTGTTAATTTATTATGGCCAATTATATTTTTTGTATTTAAATGGCAATTATTTGCTTTTGTTTGGATTATATTACTTACTTTTTTAGTTTTTGTTATGATAGTAAGATTTTACAGCAAAAATCAATTATCTGGTTTGCTTCAATTTCCTTATTTTATATGGTGTTTATTTGCAACATATTTGAATTTGTTTATTTACTTATTAAATTAAAAAGAAAAAGAAGTCTTTCGAATTTAAAATTAATTTTCAAAAGACTTCTCTTTTTTATTCTTTTATTTCTTTTGCAAGTTTACTAATTGCTTTTGTTTCAATTCTAGATACATAGGAACGAGAAATTCCCATCATTTTTGCAATTTCATTTTGTGTTTTAGGTTTATTGCCTCCTAACCCAAATCGTAATTCTAGAATGGTTCTTTCTCTATCTTTTAATATTTCTTTCATTTTTTGACAGAGTATTTTTATCTTCATTTTTATATCTACTTCTTCTTCAATTGTTCTTTCATTATTTTCTAAAACTTCTTGAAGTGTTATAATATTATCATCTTTATCTTTTCCAATTGGTTCATTTAAGTATACTTCTGCACCTAATTTCTTAGTTGCTCTTAAGTGCATTAGAATTTCATTGTCAATACAACGAGATACATATGTAGAAAGTCTAGCTCCTTTTTCTATATCAAAACTATTTATTCCTTTTATTAATCCAACTGTTCCTATTGATATTAAATCATCTTGATCGACATTTGATGTATTATATTTTTTTGCTACATGAGCTACCAATCTTAAGTTTCTTTCTATTAAAATGTTTCTTGCCTCGTCATCTCCTTTTGCCATCTGCTCTAAGCAATTTCTTTCTTCTTCTTGTGTTAGCGGCTCTGGAAATAAATTTCCTCCTTGAATATATCCGAACGACAAATACTGCTGATTTTAAAAATTCTAAAAAGCCCAGTATTCCTGTCATACAAAGCGATAGCAATATAAATGCACCTCCATTTTTACCTTTCATATAATCAAATTATATGTTTTATAAAAATGAAAAGTGCATGACCTTTTATATTTTAATTTTATACACCCATAATGTTATATCCATTATCAGCATAAACAATTTGACCTGTAATTGCTTCTGACATAGGACTTAGTAAAAATGTTACTACATTACCAACTTGATAAGTTGTAACATTTTTGTGCAATGGTGCTTTTTCTTCTATTACATTTAAAATAGAACTAAAATCTTTAATTCCCTTTGCAGATAGTGTTTTAATTGGTCCTGCTGAAACAGCATTAACTCTCATTTGTTCTCTACCTAAATTTTCTGCTAAATATCTTACACTTGCTTCTAATGCTGCTTTTGCAACTCCCATTACATTATAACTATCAATTACTTTGTTTGAACCATGATATGTTAAAGTAACTAAGCTTGCATTTTCATTTAATAAATCTATTTCTTTTGCCATTCTTGCAGCTAATACAAATGAATAACTACTTACATCACAAGCATGAGCATATCCTTCTTTACTTGTATATATAAAATCATTATGTAAGTCCTCTGTGTTTGCATGTGCAATTGCATGGACAATGCCATCAATTTTTCCATTTTCTTGTTTTATTTTTGTAAATACCTCTTTTACCATTTCATCTTCTGAAGCTGCATTTAACACATATGCCTTACTTCCTTTAAATTCAGAAATTAGTTCTTCAATTTTCTCTTTGTTTTCTTCTCCCATATATGTAAAAATAAGCTTTGCTCCATTTTCATATGCAGATTTTGCAATTCCAAAAGCTATACTCCATTTATTTCTAATTCCCATAATCAATATTTTCTTTCCTTCTAATAACATTTTAAATCCTCCTATATTCACCCATATTTCTAAACTTTTGATAACGCTCTTTGGTTAATTCTTCAGGTAGCATATTTTTCATTTCTTCTAATGAATTTAATATTTCCTTTTTTATATTTTTTGCTGTCTTTTTGAAACTTTCTTCTTCATCACCTTTTGGCTCTTTTATTATTTTATCTATTATTTTAAGTTCATACAAATCCTTTGCTGTTAATTTCATTTTTTCTGCCGCTTCTTTAGTTCTAGATGAATCCTTCCATAATATACTGGCATATCCTTCTGGAGACAATATAGAATAAATAGCATTTTCCAACATAAATACTCTATTTCCAACTCCTAAAGCTAATGCTCCACCGACTAGACCCTTCACCTATTACCACTGCAATTACTGGTACTTTTATTTTAGCAAGTTCTAACATTGACCTTGCAATAGCTTCTCCGCTGTCCTCTTTCTTCTGCTCCAATACCTGGGTATGCTCCTTTAGTATCTATAAAAGTAATAACTGGTCTTTTAAATTTTTCTGCTTGACCGCATAAATCTAATTCCCTTTCGATATGCTTCTGGATTTGGCATACCAAAGTTTCTTTCAATATTTTCTTTCGTTGTCCTTCCTTTTTGCTCTGCAATAATTGTAAAGTTTTGATTTTCAATCCTTGCTAAACCACATACAATTGATTTATCATCTTTAAAATTTCTATCTCCGTGTAATTCAATAAATTCATCAAATATTTCTTCAATATAATCCATAGATGTTTTTCTTTTAGGATTTCTTGCTATTTCTACTTTGTCCCAAGCTGTTAGTTCTTTCATTTTTCAACTCTCCTCTCTTTTTTATTGTCAAAGGGACGGAAATTGTCGTTGGGGACGGAGCAAATTGACAACATTGTCGTTGAGGACAATGTTGTCAATTTGCTCCGTCCCCAACGACAATTTCCGTCCCTTTGACAATTTTATTAATTTAGATATAGTATCTTTTAATTCTCTTCTTTCCACAATTTTATCTATAAATCCATGTTCTAGCAAAAATTCTGCTGTTTGAAATCCCTCCGGCAGACTTTCTCCAATTGTTTGCTCTATAACTCTTGGTCCCGCAAAACCTATCATAGCACCTGGTTCTGCCAAAATAATATCGGCTAAGCTTGCAAATGAAGCTGTAACTCCACCATATGTTGGATCTGTTAAAACAGAAATATATAATAATCCGAGCTTCATTTAGCTTCGAAATTGCTGCTGTTGTTTTTGCCATCTGCATAAGAGAAATAATTCCTTCTTGCATTCTAGCTCCACCAGACACACAAAATATAATTAATGGAAGTTTTAATTCTATTGCTTTTTCTATGCTATATGTAATTTTTTCTCCTACTACAATACCCATACTTCCCATTAAAAATCCACTGTCCATTATGCAAATTACAACTTCTTCTCCATTAATTTTACCGGTTCCTGCACTTACTGCTTCTTGGATTCCTGTTTTTTCTCTTAATGCTTTTATTTTTTTAGGATAATCTTCCAAATTTAATGGATTGGTTGTATCTATATTTAAATCAAATCTTTTATAAGTTCCTTCATCAATAATTGTCTCTAAGCGTTTATTTATATGCATTCTAAAATAATTGCCACAATTTGGACAAATGCTGTAATTTTTTCTTACTTCTTCTTTATATAATATTTCTTTACATTTATCACATTTAATCCATTTTCCAACTTGAATATCAACCATATTTTCTGCTCTTTTTGCCGTTGGTTCTCTCTTTTTTATTTTATCAACAATCATTTCTTAAAATCTCCTTTTCAATAAATGAAGTATCAAAATTTCCTCTAATAAAATTTGGATTTCGAATAATAGAAAATAAAAAATCAACATTAGTATCAATACCTTCTATTACTGTCTCTTCCAAAGCTCTTTTCATTTTGCTGATTGCTTCGTTTCTTGTATCTCCATAAGTTATAATTTTTGCAATCATAGAATCATAATTAGGAGGAATTGTATATCCTTCATAAATAGCCGTGTCTATTCTAATTCCATTTCCACCTGGCAAGTTTAGTCCGAGTGATTGTTCCTGGACATGGCATAAAGTTTTTATCTGGTCTTTCTGCATTAATTCTACATTCTATACTATGTCCGTCTAAACTCTATATCTTTTTGCTTAAGTTTTATTTCTTCTCCTGCTGCAATCCTAATTTGTGCTTTTACTATATCAACTCCAGTTCTTGCTTCAGTAATTGGATGTTCTACTTGAATTCTTGTATTCATCTCCATAAAATAAAAATTTTTATTTTTATCTACTAAAAATTCAACTGTTCCACAACTTGTATAGCCAGAAACTTTTGCAGCTTTAATTGCAACTTCTCCCATTTTGCTTCTTAACTTATCATCTATTGCAGTTGATGGAGTTTCTTCCATTATTTTTTGGTTTCTACGTTGAATTGAACAATCCCTTTCTCCTAAATGAATAACATTTCCATACTCATCTGCTAAAATTTGTATTTCTACATGTCTTGGGTTTTCAATAAATTTTTCAATATAAATTTCATCATCATTAAAAGAAATTTTTGCTTCTTGTTTTACAATATTATAATTGTTTTCTAGTTCTTCTTGAGTTTTAACAATTCTAATTCCTTTTCCTCCACCACCACTTGCTGCTTTTAGCATAATTGGATATCCTATTTCATTTGCTATTTTAATTGCATCTTTTAACCCTTTGACGCTTCCACTTGAACCGGGAATAACAGGAATACCATTTTTCCTCATTAATTCTTTGCTATTTGATTTGTTTCCCATTAATTCAATTACTTTATAAGATGGTCCAATAAATTTGATATTACATTCTTCACATATTTTTGCAAATTGGCTATTTTCTGATAAAAATCCAAAACCTGGATGAATACTATCTGCTTTTGTTATATTTGCCGCTTCAATTATATTTTTAAAATTCAAATAACTTTTACGTGGATCACCTGGTCCAATACAAATTGCTTCATCTGCTAATCGAGTATGCATAGCGTCTTTATCTGCTTGTGAATAAACAGCAACTGTTTTTATATTCATTTCTTTGCATGCTCTTATAATACGAACTGCAATTTCTCCACGGTTTGCAATTAAAATCTTATTCATTTTTTAGTTCCTTTCTATTTATCTATAAAATATGACTTTATACAACTGCAAAAGTTAATTCCCCTTTTGCCACTATTTTTCCATCTACTGTTGCAACTGCTTTTCCAACTCCGATTGGTCCTTTTTGCTTGATAATTTCAACTTCTAATTTTAATCTATTACCTGGTACAACCATCTTTTTAAACTTCATTTTATCAATTCCACCAAATAGAGCATTTTTTCCTTTATTTTCTTCCAAACTTAAAATAGCAATTGCACCTGTTTGTGCCAAACTCTCTGTAATTAACACTCCTGGCATAATAGGATTTCCTGGAAAATGTCCCTTAAAGTACCATTCTTCACTATTCACATTTTTGTAAGCTACTGCACTTTCTCCTGGAATATAATTTTCTACTTCATCTATCATCAAGAATGGCTCTCTTTGTGGTATAATTTTTTTTATTTCTTCTTTATTTAACATTTTTAATTTCCTCTTCTTTTATTTTTCACTTCTTTGATAAAATATATCGCCAAAGTATTTATTTTATTATAAATAAAGGCTTTCCGTATTCTACTGCTTCTCCATCTTTTACCAAAATTTCTTTTACTTCTCCATCAAATTCTGATTCTATTTCATTCATTAATTTCATTGCTTCTATAATGCAAAGCACATCACCTTTTTTTACTTTTTGCCCCAAAACAACATAAGGCTCACTATTTGGAGAAGATTTTGCATAAAAAGTTCCTACCATTGGAGATTTAACAACATTTTCATCTTCTATTTTTTCTTCTTTATCCACATTTTGTACTTCTTTTGTTGATATTTCTTCAATATCTTTTTCATGTTTTTTCTCGTTTTCAGTTATTTTAACTATTTGCTTTCCTTCTTTTTTCATAGTGATTTTAGTACCATCTGGAAAATC
>CANRFX010000049.1 GCA_947629995.1 uncultured Clostridia bacterium
TTTCAAGATGATATTTTATTTTTTAAGTGGTTTAATTTAGGAGAAAATAGAAAAGAAAAAGCAGAAAATTTTAATTCAAAACCCAAAATTATTTTTCAAGTGTCAAATAAAAATATAGGTTCTAAAGAGATTAATTTAGAAACAACAATAGACAAAAATACATTAATATATAAAAAAATAGCACCAGGAACATCAGGTGCATTTGAAATAATATTAGAAACAAATGAAAAAGTAAATTATCAAATAAAATTTAAAAGTAAAAACGAAAAACCAAAAAATTTAAATTTTCAGTTAGATGGAAAAGATAGAAAATATCAAACTTTAGAAGAAATGGAAAAAGAATTAAAAGGAGAACTAAAAGAAAGCAAAACAATCAATATTAGTTGGAAATGGGAATATGAAATAAGCCAAAATCAAGACATGCAAGACACAAGAGATGGCGAAAGACTAAAACAATATCAATTTGAAATTTACGTAATAGGAGATAAATAATGTATCAAGTTAAAAGAATTTGTGCAAATTAATAAAGGAATATTAATTTGCATATTTTTTTATGATACGAAAAAAATCTGAAAAACAGTTGATATTTTTAAGATTTTAATGTAAAATTGATAAAGACAAAGTAGGAGGAGGCAAAGATAAAAATGGTAACATTGCAAGATGTAATGGAAAACAAAGAAGTAGATGCCTTAATAAGAGGTTCTCAAAAACAATTAGATAGTCTTCGGATACACAGAACATAGTCATAGACATATTTCTATTGTATCCAAAAGAGCAGGAGAAATTTTAGAAGATTTAGGATATCCTCAAAGAACAGTAGAGCTAGCAAAAATAGCAGGGTATTTACATGATATTGGTAACTGTGTAAATCGTACAGATCATGCACATAGTGGAGCAATCTTAAGTTATCAAATATTAAAAGACATGGGAATGCCAGTAGAAGAAAGAACAGAAATTATGATGGCAATTCGGAAATCATGATGAACAAACAGGAACAGCTATTAGTGATATATCAGCTGCAATTATTTTAGCAGATAAATCAGATGTGCACAGAAACAGAGTACGTAATACAAATTTATCTACTTTTGATATACATGATAGAGTAAATTATGCAGTAACTGATGCAAAATTGACATTAGATAGTAAAGAAAGAAAAATTATTCTAAATTTAACTATTGATACAAAAATTTGCCCAGTATTAGATTATTTTGAAATTTTTATGGATAGAACAATGATGAGCAAATATGCTGCTAAATATTTAAATATATGGTTTGAATTAGTAATTAATAACACAAAATTATTATAATTGGAGGAACAAAAAATGAAAAAAATAAAAATATTAACAATAGTATTAGCAATTATATTGCTATCAATGATAGGATTTTTTGGTATTTATACACATGTACAAAACAGAATGGAAAATCAAGTAAAAGATTATTCTTATGCTATGGATATAAAAGGAGCAAGAAGCATTGTATTGACCGTAGGTGAAGATATTGAAACAATAATAAAAGATGCAGAAGGAAACGAAGTAGAAGATGCAGATAGCCTTACAGACGAGGAGTTAACAGAGAAAGGCTATATAAAAGAGGAACAACCAGTAAATAAAGAAGAAGATAAAAATTCAGATAATTACAAAAAAACAAAAGAAATTATTGAAAATAGGTTAAATCAATTAGGAGTAGACAATTACATTATTAAATTAAATGAAGAATCTGGAGAAATAATATTGGAAACTACAGAAAATGATCAAATAAATGATGTCTTAAATGTTATTACAACTACAGGAAAAATTGAAATAACAGATAGCAATACAAACGAAGTTTTATTTAATAATGATGATATTACATCTGCTACAGTTACATCAAATCAAGAAGAAGAAGGAACAACCATATATTTACAACTTGAACTTACCGAAGAAGGAAGTAAAAAATTAGAAGAAATACAAAATGAAGAAAACACAAACATTGAAACAGATAATACAACGGATAATACAACTCAAAATAATACAACACAAGAAACTGAAGAAAATGAAGAAACAAATCAAAATTCTACAGAAAAAACAGGAAAAGTAAGTTTTGATGGTCAAGATGTAAATGAAGTTTCATTTTCAGAACAAACAAATACAAAAAGATTAAGAATACCAATAGGAAATCAAACAACAAATACAACAACTTTAAATAACAATGCAAATGAAGCATCTTACATTGCATTTATGGTAAATACAAAAAAAATTCCATTACATTATGAATTAGTAGGAAATCAATATATTTTATCAGAAATTACAGAAAATCAAATGCAAATAGCAGGATATATTGCACTTGGAATTATAGCTATAGGAATAATCATTTTAATAGTAAAATATAAACTATCAGGATTATTAGCAGCTATTTCATATGTTGGATTTATAGCAAGTTTTATACTTACTATAAAATATACTAATGTTATTTTATCAATAGAAGGGCTTTTAGCAATAGCAATGATATTAATACTAAATTACGTACTAGTAACCTATTTGTTAAAGAAATCATATAAAATGGAAACATACAAAGAATTTTTTATAAAAATTTCACCAATCATAATTTTATCAATTGTATTTTGCTTTACAAATTGGGCTCCAATTAGTAGTTTTGCAATGGTATCATTTTGGGGAATTCTATTAATAGCAATTTACAATGCAATAATAACTAGTAATCTAATAAAAATAAAAGAAGGAAAGGAAAAATAAAAATGGAAAGTACAAGCATGAAAACAAAAATACTAGTATGTATATTAGCAATAATTATAATAGTAGGAATTATTATTACCTTTACAATTGGTTTAAATTTTGAACTAAAATATCAAGAAACAGATAGAATACAATTATTAGTAGGAAAAGAATTTGAAATATCAGATATAAAACAAATAACAGACGAAATATTTCCAAATCAAGAAGTAATAATTCAAAAAGCAAGAGAATTAGAAGATGTTGTAAGTATTACAGCAAAAGAAATAACAGACGAGCAAGTAAATGAATTAAAAACAAAGATAAATGAAAAATTTGGAACAGAAATTACAGACACAGAAAATGAATTAATAAATATCCCACACACTAAAGCAAGAGATATTATAAAACCATATGTTTTACCATTTATAATTGCAAGTGTTATTATATTAGTATATATGGCAATAAGATATAATAAATTGGGAATAGCAAAAACAGTATTAACATCTATTTTTTGGATTGTAATTACACAAGTAATTTTATTAAGTATTATTGCAATTACAAGAATTCCAATAGGAAGATTAACAATTCCAATGGTATTAATTGTATATATTATAACTTTATTAGTACTAACAAATTATTTTGAAAAAGAGAAAAAAGAAAAAACTGAAAAAGATTCATAAACAAAAAAATTACTTTAGAATAAAAATCTAAGGTAATTTTTTTTATTTATTAAAAAATTTTAAAAAACTATACAAATTTAAAAAAACTAATGATATAATAACAATCAAAGAGAAATCCAAAAAATGGAGGAAAAAAACAAAAATGGGGAATATTGTATTATTAGATGAATTAACAATTAATAAAATAGCAGCAGGAGAAGTAATAGAAAGACCAGCATCAGTAATTAAAGAGATGGTAGAAAATTCAATTGATGCAGGAGCAACTAACATAACAGTTGAAATAAAAAATGGAGGAATATCTTTTATAAAAGTAACAGACAATGGAAAGGGAATTGCACAAGATGACTTAGAAATTGCATTTGAAAGACATGCAACTAGTAAAATTAGAACAGCAGATGATTTAAATACAGTTACATCTATGGGGTTCAGAGGAGAGGCATTAGCTAGTATTGCAGCAATTAGTAATGTTGAAATGATATCAAAAACGGAAAATCAAGAAACAGGGTATAGAATTGTAGTAGAAGGTGGCAATGTTTTAGAAAAAGAAGAAGTAGGCTCTCGAACTGGAACTTCAATTACAGTTCAAAATCTATTTTATAATACACCAGTAAGATATAAATTTTTGAAAAAAGATTATACAGAATCAGGTTATATTGAAGATGTAATAACTAGAATTGCATTAGTAAATCCTAATATTGCTATTAAACTAATAAATAGTGGAAAAACAGTTATACAAACAAATGGAAATAGTGATTTACAAAGTGTTATTTATAGCATTTATGGTAAAGATATTGCAAATGGTGCTATGGAAGTTTCTTATCAATATGAGGATATAAAAATAACAGGTGTAATTGGAAAGCCAGAAATAGCAAGGTCTAATAGGGCCAATCAATTATTTTTTGTAAATAAAAGATATATTAAAGATAAAACTTTAACAGCAGCAACAGAACAAGCTTACAAAGGTTTAATACCATTAGGAAAATTTGGATTTGTAATTTTAAATTTAGAAATTAATCCATCAAAAGTTGATGTCAATGTACATCCAGCAAAATTAGAAGTGCGATTTGAAGAAGAAAATGAAGTATTTCAATCTATCTATCATGCTATAAAAGATACATTATTAAAACACGAATTAGTAGCAGAAAGTGCACCTGAGCGTAGAGAATTAACTTTTGAAGAAAGACTAAATACAATAAAAGAAGCAAGAAAAGAAAATATAGATGGTGGATTATTTGCTTTTAGAAAGCAAAATGAAAAACAAATTGAAAGCTACACAGATGAGGAAAGCAAAATAAAAACCAACAAATTAGATGATAATATATCAGAAGTAAAGGTAAAAGAAGAAAATGAAGAATATAAATTAGAAACAAAGAAATTTGATGAAATGTATTCAAAACTATTTAGAACGCCACCAGTTAATGAAGAACAAAATGAACAAAAAGTGCAAGAGCTACAAGAAGTACAAGAAGAAAAAGAAGTACAAAAAGAGCAAGAAGTACAAGTAGATGAACAACTAGAAACGGTAAAAGAAAGCCAGGAGGAAGAACAAAAAAATATATCTATATTTGAAAATACAGAAGAAATCAGCAAACCAGATTATAAATTAGTAGGGATTTTATTTAAAACATATATTATTCTTGAAATAGATCAAGAAATGTACATATTAGACCAGCATGCAGCACATGAAAGAATTTTATATGAAAAAGTAAAGAAAAATTATTATAGTAGTACTAATAAAGATTCACAAATGCTATTATTGCCAGATATTATAACATTAACACATAAAGAAATGGAAATAGCAAGAGAAAACTTTGAAATGTTTGAACAAGCGGGATTTATGTTAGAAGAATTTGGAGAAAACACTATAAAATTAAATGGAGTACCAACTATATGTATTGAATTAGATACTAAAGAATTATTTTTAGAAACATTAGATGAAATTAATAATATGTCTAGAACTTCTAAACAAGAAAAAGAAGAAAAATTTATTGCAACAGTAGCTTGCAAGGCAGCAATAAAAGCTAATATGGCATTGAACGAAAAAGAAGTAACATCTTTAATGGACGAATTATTAGAACTACCAAATCCATTTACATGTCCACATGGGAGACCAACTGTTATAAAAATGTCAAAATATGAAATAGAAAGAAAATTCGCAAGGAAATAGGAAGGAAAGCAAATGGCATTTATTATTATAATGATAATAATGATATATTTTATTTTTATTGCTTGGACGTGGCAAAGTTTAAGCTTTTTAGACAAACCAAAAAAAGTTGCATATTTAATAATAGGTTTTATTATAATGTATGCCGTAACTTTTATAGTTTTTCAAATATCTAAATCAGGAATAACCTATCAAAATGAGCAAATGCAATTAGATGTACAAAATATTTTAGTTTTACTTTTTACAGGAATAAATTGTGTTATTGTTATGCCACAAATAGGAAAAATCTTAGACAAAATAAATGAAAATGAAAAAGAGAAGCGGAACGAAAAGATTAGTAATATTAATAATTATATTTATTATTTGTTTAATTATAGAGAGCGGATATATGAAAAACATACAAGAAGGAATTTTAAGTGTATATAGGAGTAATATAAATGGATAAGGTAATTGTAATATGTGGTCCAACTGCTTCTGGGAAAACAGGTTTATCAATTGAACTTGCAAAAAAAATAAATGGAGAAATTGTGTCTTGTGATTCAATGCAAATTTATAAGGAAATGAATATTGGAACAGCAAAAGTAACAAAAGAAGAAATGCAAGGGATAAAACATTATTTAATTGATTTTGTTTCACCAGAAGAAAGATATAGTGTAGCAGATTACAGAAAAGATTCAAAAAAAGCAATAAAAAAAATCATAGAAAAAGGTAAAGTCCCAATAGTAGTAGGAGGCACAGGACTTTATATTGATAGCTTAATTTATGAAATAGATTATCAAAATATCGAATTTAATCCGAATTACAGAAAAGAATTAGAAGAAAAAGTAAAAACAGAAGGCTTAGAAAAGATATATCAAGAAGCAAAAAAAATAGATCCTTTAGCAATACAAAAAATAAGTCCAAATGACGAAAAAAGGATCCTTAGAATATTAGAAATATATAATGCAACTGGAAAAACAAAAACCGAGCAAGAGATAGAATCTAGAAAAAAAGTACCAGAATATGAATATTTAGTATATGCTTTAAAATGGGATAGAGAAGTACTATATGAAAGAATAAATAAAAGAGTAGATAAAATGCTAGAACAAGGATTAATAGAAGAAGTAAAGACAATTTTAGAAAATTATAAAAATTTTCCTACAGCAATGCAGGCATTGGGTTACAAAGAAGTAGTAGAATATTTAGAAGGAAAAACATCAAAAGAAGAAATGTGTGATAAAATAAAAATGGAAACAAGAAGATATGCAAAAAGACAAATGACATGGTTTAGAAAAAACAAGCAAACAATATGGTTAGAAGCACAAGAAGAAAACATGCAAGAAAATATTAATAAAATAATAAAAGATTTTAATACTTAAGAGGGAGGAAAATGAAGTTTGGAAGATACAAAAAATAAAATAAAAAAATCGTCAACTTCAAAAACAAATTCACAAGCAAAGAAAATTATAATAGGAATTATTTTTATTGCTATTTTAATTTATATTCTTTGTACAATATTTTTTTTAATTAAACAGCCAACTAATATCTTTACAATAGAAAAAGGAAATTTGTATCAGGAAGAAACAAATATTGGATATGTAATAAGAGATGAACAAGTAGTACGTGGAGAAAATTACAAAAATGGTATGATGCAGATAAAATCAGAAGGAGAAAAAGCTGCAAAAGATGAAAACATATTTAGATATTACAGTTCTAATGAAGAAAATTTGAAGAAAAAAATAGAAGATTTAGATAATAAAATACAAGAGGTTATGATTAATGACACAAGTTTATTTTCGTCTGATATGAAATTATTAGAAAATCAAATTGATGAAAAAATGCAAGATATTAATCAGATTACAGATGTAGCAAAATTAGTTGAATATAAAAAAGAAATTAATAACTTAGTAACAAAGAAAGCTCAAATAGCAGGAAATTTAAGCCCTAAAGGCTCATATTTAAATCAATTAATTGAAGAAAGAAAAGGGTATGAAAGTGAACTAAATTCTGGAGCAGAATATGTAAAAGCACCAAAAAGCGGAATTGTATCATATAAAGTAGATGGATTAGAAGAAACTTTAAATCCAAACAATTTCAGTTCATTAAGCAAAGAATATTTAGAGAGCTTAAATTTAAAAACGGGTAAAATAATTGCTACAAGTGAAGAAAGCGGTAAAATTATAAATAATTTTGAATGTTACATTGTAACAATATCATCTTCAGAAGAAGCAAAAAAAGCACAAGTAGGGCAAAGAGTAAATGTACGTTTGTCTAATAATGTCGAAATATCAGCTGAAATAACTAATATAATGAAGGAAGATGAAAATCAAATTGTAATTATTCTAAAAATTGAGGAACAAATAGCAGAATTAATTAATTACAGAAAAATTACCTTTAATTTAATTTGGTGGAATGCTGAGGGCTTAAAAGTACCAAATCAAGCAATTGTTAAAATAGATGATTTAGATTATGTAGTTAGAAATAGAGCAGGATATTTAAGTAAAATACTAGTAAAAGTAAAGAAACAGGGAGATAAATATTCTATTATTGATTCATATTCTACAGATGAATTAACAAAATTAGGTTGGACAAGTGAAGACATCGTACAATACAATAAAATAGCACTATATGACGAAATTTTATTAAAACCAGATTTAAGTCAAATAGAATAAAAGTATTACAAAAATGTTACAAAAATATTAAAAATCAATAACATTAGCAAAAGGTATTGACAATAAAGAAAAAAAAGTAGATACTTAAATAAACAAAGGAAGTAAATTTAGGAGGTTTTTTTATGGCAGGAGCATTAATGGATAAAGTATGGGGATTATTCGGAATGGATACACAAGGAGCAGAAGACGAATACGAAGATGAAAATGTATATGATTATGAAGATGAAGAGGAAGAAGTAGAGGAAAAGAAACTATTTGGAAGAAAAAACAAAGTGGTTCCTATGCCACAAGCAAATACAAATGCGATTAAAATGGTAATATCACAACCTACTACATTTGAACAATCAGATGAAATTTGTAGCTTTTTAAAAGA
>CANRFX010000050.1 GCA_947629995.1 uncultured Clostridia bacterium
TTAGGATTAAAAGAAGCAAAAGACTTAGTAGATGGAGCACCAAAAACAGTTAAAGAAGGAGTTTCTAAAGAAGAAGCAGAAGACTTAAAAGCTAAATTTGCTGAAGTTGGAGCAGTTGTAGAGTTAAAATAAGATACCAAAAAACAAGCCATTTTAGGCTTGTTTTTTTTGAAAAAAAAGTATATAATATAAAACGAAATTTGAAAGTAGGAGATGAGATTTATGCAAGTAAGTAAAGAAGAAATTTTACATATTGCAAATCTGGCACATTTAAATATAGAAGAAAATGAAATTGATAATTATTTATTAAATTTACAAGACATTTTAAACTTTGCAAATATTGTAAACAATGCACCTATAGAAAATTTAGATATAACAATAGGTGCAAACGATGCAAAAAATGTATTTAGGAAAGATGAAATAAAAATATTTAAAGACAATGAAGCATTACTACAAAATGCCGTAGAAAAAGAGCAAAATATGTTCATGATACCAAAAGTAATTAACTAAATAAAAACAAATAAAAAGGAGGAAGGCAAATAATATGGACATTACTGAATTAACAGTACATGAATTACAAGAAAAGTTAAAAAATAAGGAATTAACAATAACAGATATAACAAAAGCATATGTAGATAGAATAAACGAAAAAGAAAAAGATGTGCAAGCATTTGTAACCTTATTAACAGATGAATCAGTAGAGAAAGCAAAAAATATTCAAAAAAAAGTAGAAAATGGAGAAATAAGTGGAAACTTTGCTGGTATTCCAATAGGAATAAAAGATAATCTATGTACCAAAGGAGTAAAAACAACTTGTAGTTCTAAAATGTTAGAAAACTTTGTAGCACCATATTCTGCTACAGTAGTTGAAAAACTTGAAGATGAAAACATTATAAATTTAGGAAAATTAAACATGGATGAATTTGCAATGGGAGGCTCAACAGAATATTCTTATTTCAAAAAAACAAGAAATCCATGGAATTTAAATAAAGTACCAGGAGGCTCATCAGGTGGCTCTGCTGCAGCAGTAGCAAGCAATATGGTGCCATGGGCACTTCGGCTCAGACACAGGGGGATCTATAAGACAACCATCTAGTTTTTGTGGAGTAGTAGGATTAAAACCAACTTATGGGCTAATTTCAAGATATGGATTAGTAGCATTTGCATCATCATTAGACCAAATAGGACCTATTACAAAAGATGTGCAGGATTGTGCAATGTTATTAAATCTAATTGCAGGACATGATGAGAAAGACACTACATCAGTAGATAGACCTAAAATAGATTATACAAAGGCGTTAAAAAATGATGTAAAAGGATTAAAAATAGGCGTACCAAAAGAATTTTTTGGAGAAGGTATTAATCAAGAGGTAAAAGAAGCATTAGAGAAATCAATAGAAGTTTATAAAAATTTGGGAGCAAAAATTGAAGAATTTTCACTAGATGTTGCAAATTATGCTCTAGCAACTTATTATATAATTGCTTGTGCAGAAGCAAGTTCAAACTTAGGTAGATTTGATGGAATAAGATATACATATAGAACGCCTGAGTTCAAAAATTTAAAAGAACTATATAAAAAATCAAGAAGTGAAGGATTTGGAGATGAAGTAAAAAGAAGAATTATTCTTGGAACTTACGTACTATCTTCTGGATATTATGATGCATATTACAAAAAAGCGCAACAAGTAAGAACATTAGTTATGAATGAATTTAATAAAGGATTTGAAAATTATGATATTATATTAACTCCAACCTCACCAACAGTAGCTTTTGATATTGGTTCAAAATCAAATAATCCCTTAGAGATGTATTTGGCAGATATTTGCACTGTTTCTGTTAACATTGCAGGACTTCCAGGGATTTCTATTCCATGTGGTGTAGATAAAGAAGGAATGCCTATTGGAATGCAGTTAATCGGAAATAAATTTTGCGAAGAAATAATCTTAAATGCAGCTTATACATTTGAACAAGCAGTAAAATTTAGAGAAAATCATAAACCAGAATTTAAAAAATAATAAATAATATAATATAGTGTAAGATAGTGTAAGAGGTGTTAGTATGGGAAAACATGAAGCAAAATCAAAAACATTGAATAAATCTTTACTTGTTGTATTATTGCTATTAATAGTTACCGCAGGAATATTATTTTCTGATGATTTATTTAGTATCAACAAAAATCAAGAAAATGGGATAGCAAATAGTACCGCTAAAACAGAAGATAAAATAGAAGAAAATACTGCAGTAACAGAAAATAATATAGCAAATGAAAATACAGTGTTTCCAGCAACAACAACTACCACTACAGATAATGGAATATTTGCAAAATATTATGAAGAAGCTGAAAACTTATTAAAAAATATGACATTAGAAGAAAAAGTAGGCCAAATGTTTTTAGCAAGATATCCAGAAGAAGGAGTCCTTGATGAAATAAAAACTCAAAATCCAGGTGGTTATATACTATTTAGCAGAGATTTTGATAATAAAACAAAAGAATCAATGATTGAAGAATTAAATAATTGTCAAACAAATAGTAAAATTAAATTAGCATTAGGAGTAGATGAAGAAGGCGGAACAGTAGTAAGGGTAAGTAACCATACAGCATTTAGATCTACAAAATTCCTGTCACCACAAAGTTTGTGGCAACAAGGTCAACTACCACTAATATTACAAGATTCAAAAGAAAAATCACAACTATTAAAAAGCATAGGGCTTAATATGAATTTAACACCAGTAGCAGATGTTCCAACTTCTAGTTCAGACTTTATCTATAAAAGATCTTATGGAAGAGGAGCAGAAAAAACAGCAATATATGTATCAGAGTTAATAAAAACGATGAACCAATCAGGAATGATTTCAACAATGAAACATTTTCCAGGTTATGGGAATAATGTTGACACACATACTGGAATAGCAATAGATGAAAGACCTTATTCAACTTTTGAAACTTCTGACTTTTTACCATTTAAATCAGGAATAGAAGCAGGAGGACCAACCATACTAGTTAGCCATAATATAGTAAAATGCATGGATGAAAATAAACCTGCTTCTTTATCTGAAAAAGTACATGAAATTTTAAGAAAAGACTTAGGATTTACAGGAATTATTATGACAGACGATTTAGCAATGGATGCTGTTAAAAGTTATGTAGAAAATGGAGAAGCAGCTGTACAAGCGGTTTTAGCTGGAAATGACATGATTATATCATCAGACTTTGCAAAACAAAAACAAGAAGTAATAACAGCAGTAAAAAATGGAAAAATTTCAGAAGATATAATAAATAAAGCTGTAAAAAGAATTTTAGCATGGAAATATGCTTATATAAAATAGGTGTTTTTTGGGACGGGGTCAAAAAACACCCAAAATAAAAAATAACGAAAGGTGTTTTTTGACCCCGTCCCAAAAAACACCTAAGGAGGAAACTAAATGTCAAGAGAAAACTATGAAAAAATAATAGGGTTAGAAGTACATAGTGAACTTTCAACTAAAACAAAAATATTTTGTTCTTGTCCAACAGAATTTGGAGCAGCACCTAATACTCACACTTGTCCTATTTGTATGGGAATGCCAGGAACATTGCCAGTACTTAATGAAAAGGTTGTTGAATATGCAGTAAAGGCAGGACTTGCAACTAATTGTGAAATTGCAAGAGATAGTAAAAATGACAGGAAAAATTATTTTTATCCAGATCTTCCAAAAGCTTATCAAATATCACAATATGATAAACCTTTGTGCGAACATGGATATGTGGAAATTGAGACAGAAGAAGGAAAAAAGAAAATTAGATTAACTAGAATTCATATTGAAGAAGATGCAGGAAAATTAAACCATGATGAATTTGGTGGTGGAAGCCTAGTAGACTTAAATAGAGCAGGCGTACCTTTAATTGAAATCGTATCAGAACCAGATCTTCGCAGCAGTGAGGAAGTAGAAAAATATTTAAAAAAATTAAAATCTATTTTAGAATATATTGAAGTATCAGACTGTAAAATGCAAGAGGGATCTTTTAGAGCGGATGTAAATGTTTCTGTTCGAAAAAAAGGAGAAACAAAACTTGGAACTCGTACAGAAATGAAAAATATGAATTCATTTAGAAGTATTACAAGAGCAATTGAATATGAAGTAGATAGGCAAATTGATATTCTAGAAGATGGAGGAACAATTGAACAGGAAACATTAAGATGGGATGACGTATCTGGAAAGACATTTTCTATGAGAGACAAAGAAGATGCACAAGATTATAGGTATTTTCCAGATCCAGATTTAGTTGCAATTAATTTATCAGAAGAATATATTGAGAATATAAAAAATAATTTACCAGAATTACCAGAAAGTAGGAAGCAAAGATATTTGGAGGAATATAAATTATCAGAAAAAGATGCCAATATTATAACTTCATCTAAATATTTATCAGACTTATTTGAAGAAGCAAGTAAAATATGTAATAATCCAAAAGCGGTAAATAATTGGATTATATCTGATATATCAAGAATCTTAAATGAAACAGAAATGGAGCCAATCGAAATACCATTTGATAGTAAACAATTAGGCAAATTAGTTGTTTTAATTGATAATGGAACTATTAGTTCAAGTATTGGAAAAAAAGTTTTAACAGAATTATTTGAAAATCCAAGAGATCCAGAAGAAATTATAAAAGAAAAAGGATGGATACAAATATCAGATGAAGGAGCAATTAAAGAAATAGTACTAAAAATTTTAGAAACAAACCCTCAATCAATAGCAGATTATAAAGGTGGAAAAGATAAAGCATTGGGATTTTTAGTAGGTCAAGCAATGAAAGAAACAAAGGGAAAAGCAAATCCTCAAATGCTAAATAAAATGTTCTTAGAAGAATTAAATAAATAAAATTGTCGTTGGGGACGGAGCATTCTGACAATTGTCAAAATGCTCCGTCCCCAACGACAATTTTTAAATAGCCTGATTTTTTATTCCATCAACTACTAAACCACAAACAATAAACTCAATACTAAAAATAATACTAAGCCTAAATAGAGAAATACCTATGTAAAACAAAAAAGGAGATAAAGTTGATAAATTATATGTAGCTAAAATAAAAACAGACAAAATGCAAATTACAAAGCAAAATTTCAAACCATTTTTCATAATTTTAAAAGTTAATTTATCAAGTCCTTTAAAAATATTAATAAATTTTTTAAACATAAAATCACCATCTTCATATATTAATCATAACATTTTAAAAAAGTAAAAGCAATGGAAATGATTAGCATTAGAATAAAAATAAAAAGTTCACGATTATATTTTTGTGAACTTTTAATAAAAACTATGCATAATCTTTATTTTTGTGTTTAAGCCATAGCTGCATTTAATTTCTTTGATAAATTAGATTTCTTTCTAGCTGCTGTGTTCTTAACAATAACACCTTTTGTACATGCTTGATCAATTTTTTTAGTTGCTTCAGAAAGAAGAACTTTAGCTTCTTCAATTTTTCCAGCTTGAACAGCTTCTTCAAATTTTTTAACAGCTGATTTATATCCAGATTTTATCATATTATTTCTTAAAGTTTTCTTTTCAATAATTTGAACTCTTTTTTTAGCTGATTTAATATTTGGCATTTTTTATAGCACCTCCTCTTAGTCTATATTACACTATAACATATGCTATTTTACCATATTTTTTCAGAAAAAGCAAGTAAAATTCAAAATAATTATTGTAATAGAAAATAATTTATGATATATTGTAGGCATGAAGGGAAGTGTTAAAATGATAGTAATAGGAAGTGACCATGGTGGTTATAAATTAAAAGAAGAAATAAAAAAATATTTAGAAGAAAAACAAATAGAATACAAAGATATAGGATGTATGTCAGAAGAAAGAGTAGATTATCCAAACATTGCAAAAGAAGTAGCAAAAGAAGTACAATCAAAGCGGATGTGAAAAAGGAATTTTAATTTGCCGTTCTGGAATCGGAATGTCTATTTGTGCAAATAAATTCAAAGGAATCAGATGTACTCCTTGTCATAACGAATATACAGCAAAATATTCAAGATTACATAATGATAGCAATATTTTAGCGCTAGGAGCAGATGATATAACAACAAATGAAGCAATTTGTATTTTAAGAATGTGGCTTGCAACAGAATTTGAAGGAGGAAGGCATAACGATAGAATAAAATTAATAACACAAATTGAAAATGAAAACATGAAATAGGAGGCAAAAAACATGTGGGGAGATATAGCAATTGCTTTTCTATTAGCATTTATTGTGACATTTGCAACAACACCATATACAATAAAAATAGCAAAAAAAGTAGGAGCAGTAAGTGAAGAAAAAGAAGGAAGAAGAGCGCACAACAAAAGTATGCCAAAATTTGGTGGACCAGCAGTTATATTAGGCTCAATTGTTGCTGTAGTATATTTATTAATAGTAATGAGTTTTGAACATAAAATAGACTTATTTGGATCAGAACAATATGGAATGAAGCTAATTGGAATGTTAATTGGAATTATAATAATAAGCATAATTTGTGTGATTGATGATATAAAAGGAGTTAAACCAATAGTAAAACTAACAGGGCAATTAGCTGCAGCAGTAGTAGCAGTAGCATTTGGAATTAGAATTGATGAAATCACAATAGGATTTTTAAACACTTATGAATTAAAAGAAGCATTTTCCATTTTATTAACAATAGGATGGATTGTAGGAGTAACAAATGCAATTAATCTAATTGATGGCTTAGACGGATTATCAGCTGGAATTTCAGTAATATCAGCAGTTTCCTTATTAATTATATTTGTATTAAACGGATCACCAATCATTTCGATTTTATTAATTACAGCATTAGCAGGAGCATTGGTAGGATTTTTACCATTCAATTTTGCACCAGCAAAAACCTTTATTGGAGATACAGGTTCAAACTTTTTAGGATTTTCTCTTTCCATTATATCTATACTTGGAATAGCTAAAACCTATACAGCAGCAGTAATTGTATTACCATTAGTAGCATTAGGATTACCAATATTTGATACCATTTGGGCAATCATTAGAAGATTAATAAAAGGGAAATCCATAAAAGCAATATTTAAAGCAGACAAAGGGCATTTGCATCATGTAATTGTATCAAAAGGATTTAGTCAAAAACAAGCAGTTATTATCTTATATGGAATTGGTGCAACATGTGGACTATTTGCAATTATTATTTTAGAAAGTGGAATATGGAAAGCATTATCATTTTTACTAATGGTAATTGTTGCACTAGCATTAGGATATAAAAGTTTTCAAACAGAAAAAGGCGAAGCAAGGCAATATGAATGTGTTAATTGTAAATACATATATAATCCAAAATCAGGAAATGAAAAAGCGGGAATAAAACCAGGAACTTCATTTGAAGAACTACCAGGAGATTGGGTTTGCCCTGTATGTGGAGAAGGAAAAGATATGTTCCAAATACACCAATAATTGACAATCAAAGGCAAATATGATACAATTTGCGATATTATACGAAAGGAATAAAAACAAAATGGAGACACCAATTATATTAGTTACAGGTGGAGATGGTAAAATAGCAAGAGAAATTGTAAAAACGTATTTAAACAATAACTGTAAAGTAATTGCTATAGATAGAAAAGAAAACACTGATGAAAAAGACTTCCTAGAGAATACAAATTATGAATATTATCAAGCAGATATAACAGATATAAATCAAATAATCAAAATTAAAGAAAAGATAGAAAAAAAATACAAGAAAATAACACATTTGATTAGTGCAGCAGGATGTCCTATGCAAACAGAAGTAGAAGGACTTGAAAATGTAACAATAGAAGATATAGACAAATCAATTAAACTAAATTTAAATGCTCATATTTATGTTACAAAAATATTCTTACCATTATTAGAAAAAGAATTAAGCACAAATAAATCAATTGTAATAGTATCTTCTGTAAATGCAATAAAATGCTTTAATTTACCAATTTATAGTGCAGCAAAAGCGGGAATTCTAGGATTTGTAAAAGCAATGACAAAGGAATTAGGAAAAAAACAAATTAGAATAAATAGTATATTACCAGGAACTACTGTTACACAAGAAGAAGTTGAAATGGGAGAAAAATTTGTAAACTATTCTTACAAACCAATGATGCCATTCGGAGAATTTACTCGTACAACAGACATTGCAGATGCAATATTTGCTTTAACTAATATTACCAAAGCAGTAACAGGACAAAATTTAATTATAGATTATGGGCAAACAGCATAAATTATATAGGTAAAATACAAGCTGGATTAGAAGTTGAAAAAGTATTTTTAAAAGTTAAATGCTTAGTATTATCATTAACAGAAATACTAAAAACACTTAAATTATTAGAAGATTGATTTGCACAAATAAGATAATTAAATGTCTTATCAAATGAAATATCCCTTGGTGTAGAACCATTACAAGAA
>CANRFX010000051.1 GCA_947629995.1 uncultured Clostridia bacterium
TATTATTAATTCTAACATTTTTTATCATTTCATTTACTATTATTACTGGTGTATAAAATTGTCCTAATATTTTTTTATGCTGCTTATTAATACTTTTTTCATAAAAATCTGTAAAAAAATTTAAATTTATTTTTCTTTTATTTAAAACTAATTCTTTGACTCTTTTTACATATATACTTTTTAGTCTATATTTAGAAAAAATATTACTTTCATCTATTTTTTTTAATATTACGTTATGCTTAATGCTAATATTAAATTTTGATTTTATTATTTCTTCTATCATCACCAACAATATATTTATATATATTGTCTCAAATATCATAACATCATATGATTCCTCTATAAATTTATAATCCACTTTTTTTACATATTTCAAAATATATTCTTTATATTTTTCAAAATCAATATATTTTTTAAGTTCTTTTTTATCTATATTATCTATTATTTCTTTTATTAGAACATCTAGTTGATTCATCATGTGTTTCTCCTACTTCGTTAAATAGTTTTTTCCAATTTCATTATATCTAATTCTTGTTATAATATCAATATATTATTTCGATTTTTATTACAAACTATAAAAATTTTATCTAATCTACTACCTCTTTTTTCTATTAATTCGACTACTAATGCTTTTCTCATACAGAAACATCTAAACTTTTCTGACATTCCTGTATTTGTCTAATTATCATTAAATTCATTTATCTTTCTGCTTTTATTGGTTCATAAAATTTCTACACTTTCTGGCTGTCAATCATAATTTTCTTTAGAAGAACTCTCTGTATATATATCTTTATTTTCTTCTAATAATGTTTTCTTAAATTTCTAGAGACATTTCTATACAATCCTTAAAATTCTACCTGTTAACATATCTTACGGTATATATTTAGCTAATCTTTCTATTGCTTCTTTATTTATCCCTTTTCCTGCATGAATTAGTAAATCTCCCCTATATTTAGTTTGCCAACTTCTAAGTTCAAATCGTTCATCTTTTTGCATTATCAAAGTGGCCCATAGTTGTTTTATAGTTAATACTTTCATAAAACATCTTTTTTAAATTTACATAATTTTTACAATTTCGACATCTTTCTCTCACAATATTCTTATAAAATATTTTTATAAATTCAAGGAGGTATATAATGGAAAAGGATCAAGAAATTAGTAATATATGGAATTACCTAGGTAATTTAGAAGGAGTTTTATTTAAATTAGAAGAATTGCAAGATTTGCTTGTTATATTAGAAGAAGGATATTTTGATAAAGATCATGTAGATTTAGACAATACCAGTGATATGTATACTTTATGGAGGGATTACAAATATCGCCAAAGTTTATTATTTACAATTAATCGTTGCTTAAATCTTTACAACTCTGAATTAAGTGAAAGTATTTATAAGATTTATGACGTAGTGAAGTCTTTAAAAACTCAATCTTCTAATAATGAACAAAAGATAACCTCTATTAATAAAATAGTTGCTTAAGAAAATTCATTGTTGAATCTTTTTTTGTTTAGAACCTCTCTATTATATAAATCTTTTGCAAAATCCTTATATCCTTCTAATTCCTTATTTATAAAATCTATGTCTAATTCTTCTCTTCCTTCATAATTTGGATAATACTCTTCATATTCCCATGTTTCACCACAATCTTTTGGGTATGCCCCTAATTTTGCTTTTATACAAATTGGATTTTCTATTTTTTCATTTACTTCTTTTTCTATTACAATATCGTGTACCTAATTATCTCCAAAGTCATATACAAATTTTATTCTTTTATATTTTTTAAAATAATTATCAGTTTTTTCCAGAATCTAGAGTTTTTGCTCTTATACTTTCTATACCATAGCATCTTCTGAAGGTATTCCTAATGTTGCACCTAATTCAAATTTATATAAATGATATCCATACCATGTAAATGCTATTTTATCATTGCTGCTAAATCATTAAATGTTATATTTGCTGGTATTCGCATCTTCTCTATATTGAAGGATGTTATTCTTTTATTGTTACTTTAATTTCATAATATTTATTCATATATAATTTCTTCTTTCTTTTTTTATTCCATTAATACTAACATACGAGTAATAACATATATTACCACATATACAATTCTTATTATAATACAATATTTTTCAATAGTCATTTTCTTATCATCTTCTTTTTATAACAAAATAGCTTCAAGAATAAATCCTACTAATTTTATTAAAAAAATTATTATATATTGTTTTCTTTCTTCAAAATTATATCACTTCCTATGAATTATTTAAATACATTTTTTATAAAAATGTGTTTACCTATGCTAAATTTCGCCCTAGCTGTGACCAAAGTGTGACAATTTTGCCCAAAAATGCAACAAAAAAGCACCTGATAAACCAGAGTAAGTGTTTTTTATTATTTTAGTTGCGTGGGTAGACTCGATCTACCAACCTTCGGGTTATGAGCGAAGCTTGAAGCTTTTTTGAGCCTTTGTGAAAATTAGAGTTTTTGTTGGTATTTTAATACTTACAAGAGTTTTTGCTTATAGAACATTTGTGTCTTTTTAGGGCATTTTTTGAGAAGTTTTTTCCCAACTTTTTCCCAAGTAGTAATACACGGATGTTAGTGGATTCGTAACTCTTGTAGCAAATTTTTATTTAACAAAATTTTAATTTTTAGGAGGTTATTTTATGAGTAATTTAAGAGAAGTTAATGATGATATTTTGAAAGATTGGTTAGATTTTAGAGAGGAAACTACTTTTTGTGAGATGTCTCCTCAAGATAAAAAATATTGTATATGTTTTGATGAAATATCCGAAAAAATCTTGAAAAATGTTCCTAATCAAAATAAGAAATATGTTCAAAAACAACTAGATGAACTTGATAAGAATTTTATGGATTATCTTATTTATTGGAATGAAAAGTACTATAGGAATGGGTTTTGTGATGGTTCACAGATAGTTATGGGATGTTTTGAAGAATAATTTAATATTATACCAAATGAATCCTAAAGTGCAAAAATTGCACTTTAGGATTTTTAAATTGTACTAAAAATAATAAATATTTTTATTTTAATTAAAATACATTAAATTTATTTTCTTCAATCTTTTTAGCTATTTTCTGCCTTAGTATCGATAAATCTCTACTATTTTCTCTTTTGTCAAAATTATCGAATATTTTAGTTTGACTATCTGAATTCCAATATATTTTTAACTTACTTTTCGCTCTAGTTATTGCTGTATAAAAGATATTCTTCGTAATTCTATCTTCTATGTTAGATGTTATAACGATTTTTACACTATCATATTCTAACCCTTGTGCTTTGTGTATAGAAATAGCATATGATAAATTGAAAGGAATTATGTGATCATATACATTTTCATCATCCTCTTTATCTATGTATTCATTTACCTTAAAACGAATTTTTACTTTTCCTAAAATTTCACTCTCTAAAATTTCAACATCAAAAGGCTTATAAAATTCATTTATAGAATCTTTATCTACTTCAATAGTAAACCACATACAATTATTATCTTTATCCTTCTCTATATTTTTTATAATTCCTTTTAAATTATTATAAAGGAAATTATTAAATCTTGGACAATCATTAAATAGTATTGGGTCATCAACTTTATATGTATCTATACCAAAGTTATATTCCTTATTTTGATTCAATTGTTGCTTTACTCTATTAATATTATTTATTCCATACATTCCGTCATAATTTAAACATAATATAACTTCATCTGATGAAGTTTTATCAAATATTTCTTTTGATAATGGTTGCGTATATTCTTGGTTACTTAAAATATTTATTGCTTTTTTATTGTTAAATCTTACACTCTCCCATAATTCCATTAAATCAATATCAGATGTCCTATGAGTATCTTTTAAATTATACACAATATCATTGTCAAAATATTTATTACAAAATTGAAACCAATTGCCATACTTTATTGACTCTATTTGATATATATCTCCCACTAATATTATTGCTTTATATTCTTGTTTTTTTAATATTTTAATCATATCTGTATTACTTACCATACTGCTCTCATCAATAAATAAGATATCACATTGAACCAAATCATTTCTTATATAATTAGATATTGTTAAAAAAGATGAATTTTCTATGCTTCCAATCCTTGTTTTCATATTAGCTACTGCAGTATTAGTATTTGCAATAAAACACTTATCACTATTTTTTAATGCTTCTGCTAATATTTCAATCATTTTTGTCTTTCCCGTTCCAGCAGGACCATATATAAATGCAACAGAACCCGTTTTAAATATTTTTTGTAAAATTTCTTCTTTATCTTTAGAAATATCATTATGAGATTCAAATAAATTATATATATCAATCATATTTCTCAAATCTAAATTATACATTTCTGAATAATACTTTAATAATGAAATGATTTCAATTGTATCTTTTTCATAAGATTCTATATAAATCATTCCTTTTTCTATCTTAAGCAAATTCTCACTTCTTGACTTTATTTTTAATAGTCTTTCATTAAATCTTTTTATCAATTCTGGAATATTGTCAAAATAATTAATATCTTGAATTGGTGTATATAATTTATTTTCATTTTCAATATTATTTTTTACAAGATTATACAATAATTCTTCATCTTTGTTATACATATCAACTGCTTTAATCAAATGTTGCCATGATACATTATGTTTATATAAAGACATTGCATATGGCATACTGTCAAACATTCCGCTTTGAGGTAATATATATAAATCTTGAAACACAAAATTAGTACTATCACTCTTCTGATCTCTAATTACAATGTTTTCCATATTAGTAGTCAAATATCTTAAAATATTATGACCTTTTCTATTATTTATTATAATATCCCTCATTTTATCCATCATCTCTGTAATATAATGATTATCTGCTCCTTCTTGAAGTTTTGTTTTTATTTTTATATATTCCTCATTGTTCATACATAGTATATTAGTAATTGTATCTTGGCTATAAGTTAAATAGTTCATTAAATTTCTGTATTCTCTATAACTTTCGCCAAATTGTTTATATCCTCCTAACAATAAAAAAATATTTTTTAACTCGCATAATCTAATTGCCACTTTATAATCGTTGATAATCTTTATTCTTGATTTTCCAATATTTAAATCAACATCTTTATCTAAAATTGAAATGTTTATTGAATAATTATTAGGTATATACTTTTTTGAATAAAGAGTAATATGCTCAAATTTATTTTGATAATCAGTTGCTTTTGATAATGTTATTTCATAATAGATATCTCCATTTGAATAAATTGTATTAATTTTCTGTACATAAAATTTACCCTTTACAAATTTTGATTGGCTATTTTTTTCATTTTCAACTACTCTACAAATAAGGTCATAATTTTCTTTCATAGACTTATCATCATAAATTGGAAATTTCTCAATATTATTAATTATTTCAATATTATAATCATCATTTAATAATTTCTTTGTTAAACAAATATATCTAAAATAATATGATACTAGCTTTTCTGCTCCATCTTCACTTGGTGTATAATGTGAGGATGTTCCTTTCAAAAAATCATAAAAATCTAGTATAAATTTATACTTTGATTTTCCTTTTAAGAATTCTAAGGAAGGATGAATGTTTTCGTATTGTGTATCTAAATTTTGATTATTTTCTCTATTATTTATTAATATTGCAACATCTTCAATCATATTTCTCAACTGAGATAAAATGTTTTCAGATAAAAAACCTTTGTCTTTTATTTTTTCATAATATTCAATATTCTTTTCTATTACATTAGATATATACATTATTTCTTTTTCAGCACTTATTCTTTTCATAATTTATCACAATTATTCCTTTTCTGTTCTTATTTTTCTTCTAACTGTTGGAACTTAATCCTTTATTAAAAGTATCATTTTTTATATAGTTACTTTATACTTTTTCACATGTATATATTCTTACATATAATTTTATTAAAATTCCCTTTTCATTATAAAAAAGCAAAATAATTTTGTATAATTAACTACATTATTATTTTGCTCTTCTTTTGTTATTTAATTATTTATAATCTTTAACTTCTGTTCCATCATCTAAGACTTTAACTATTTTACTAAAATCTTTTGCACCTATATGTGCATAATCGCTTCCACCATCTATATAACATGACTCACATTTACAAGATACTAAATCATGCACACTTTTTGATTCAATTATATATCCACAAATTAAACACTTAATTTTCATTTCTGAATTCCTTTTCGATATTTTTATTCATATGTATATTTTTCACTTTCTTCTGCTAGTGTAAAAATGTCTCCTCCAATATCACCATCATCGTCATCTTCATAATATTCAATATTTCCGGATAGTCTTCTTTGCTCCTTCTCAGCAAATACTTTTCTATGTTCTTCTAAATAATGTAATCTCTCAGCATTTAATATATCTTTAAAAACTGGTTGAGTTAATAAGAGTTTGTTTATTAATACTCTATCATTCTTTATCAATTCTGAAAATATTATTTCACCTTCATCACTTATTGTTATTAAATGTTTATCGAATAATGCATCAGCATTTGCACACATCAATATTCCATTATTAATATCAAATTTTTCTTGATCAGAACAATCAGCATATCTTTTTATATGAGATGCTCTAAATAAAGTTCCAGCATTTTCATAATTTACTGTTATATATGTTAATGGGCAAAATACTTCATACTCATTAATTGTATAGTTCATCATTTCTTCTGCTAATTTTTTTCTCCAAGCCGATTGTTGCCTTCTGTCTACCACTTCTGCAGCAGATATTTTATTTTCTTTTGATAAAGCATATTCTTTTCTTCTTATATCTTCTTCTGCAACTTTTAACCATTTATCATTTTTTATTCCTAATATTGTATAGAATACTGGATTTTTTGATAATAATATAAATACATTATTTTGCAAATTACCTTTATTTTCTATTAGGAACATTATTCTATCATTTCTAAATAAACTTCTTCTTAATTTATGAAATTCAACATCTCTAGCTGTACCTACTCCATGAGCAGCATATGTCAAATTTATTTTTGTAACAGCGCTATCTTTATCTAAATTTAATCTATACTCATCAAATTTCCAGTTATTTGGCATCTTACCCAATTTTTCAAAAATTTTTTTGGTATAGTCTATTTCAAAATATTCTAGAGTATCATTCACTAAATATACATCTGCATATTGCTCTATGTATCTTTGGTCTCCTCTTCCTACTGGCATTCCTAATTTTTCACAAAATGTATCTGATACAGCTATACAAGTCTGATGTGCAGTTTCAAATTTTTGACCTCTTTTCTCCATTTCTTCCATAGCATCCAAAGACAAATAATTTAAATGATTCTTTTCTATTCCTTGCCTTTCATTCCTTTTCCCCGGTGCTATTATATCTGAGTGAGTTAAATATTTGTATATTAATGTATAATTAGAATCTGTATGTTCATTTATATATTTTCTCATAAAATCCGACTCAATAATTGTTAACATTTTTTCAACATCTTCTGTTTTCTTTATATTATTTCCCCTCATTTTAACCCCCCATTTTCTTCTATATAATTCATCAAATTTTTAGCTACATTATATGATACATCAACAGTTACTGCATTTCCAAATTGCTTATATGCTTGTGTATCAGATACTACTTGTTTCCAATCACTTGGAAAGCCTTGCAATTTTCTACATTCATTTGGAGTTAATTTTCTTATATTAGATTTACTTTCACTAATACCTATATAATTTATATTATCTGTAAAATAGTTATCTTGACTTGCCCTATGCATCTTATGCATTGTAGCAGTAAGTGTTTTTGAAATAGGCATATCTATTGTAGGCTTAACTATATATCCTTTTGTGCCTTCTCCCATTATAGTTGGTAACATTTTTTTACTTATAAAGTATTTTTCATCTACTTTTTCATCTAATAAATCTTGCGTTGTTATTTTTAGTTCTTGAGCTTTTGGAAAAATAAAAGGTGTTTTAGGAAAATATTTTTTGTTAAATGCTACAATATACATACGATTACGCCTTTGTGGAATACCAAAATTAGCTGTATTCATTATATCATAGTTACAGTAATATCCCATTTCTTGTAACTCTGTAATTATTCTTTTAAATGTTTTTCCATTGTTGTGATGCATTATATTTTTTACATTTTCTAATACAAGTATTTTTGTATCATGTTTTTCTGCAATTTGCTTTATGTAAAA
>CANRFX010000052.1 GCA_947629995.1 uncultured Clostridia bacterium
ACAATCCTTTCATTGCTGCTTCTACATCTTCAATTGCTTGATAAATAATAGAATATTGTTTGATTTCTACTTCATCTTTTTCAGCCATTTCTTTTGCCATAGCATCTGGTCTTACATTGAATGCTATAATGATTGCATTAGATACTTTTGCAAGTGTAACATCAGATTGATTAACAGCACCTACTGCTGAATGAATTACTTTTACTCTAACTTCATCATTTTCTAATTTTTCTAATGCTTGTTTAATAGCTTCTACAGATCCTTGTACATCTGCTTTTACAAGTAAGTTTAATACTTTTAACTTTCCTTCTTCCATTTGACTAAATAAATTGTCTAATGTTACTTTTGTAACTGAATTTATTGCTTTTTCTCTTTCTTGACGTTTTCTTCTTTCTATTAAATGTTTTGCCATTTTTTCGTTTTTAACTTCATAGAAAGTATCTCCTGCTGATGGTACTTCTGTTAATCCCATAATTTCTACTGGTGTAGAAGGTTTTGCTTTTTTTACTGTCTTTCCTTTGTCATCTTTCATTGCTCTAATTCTACCAATTGATGAACCTACAACTATTGTATCTCCTACATCTAAAGTTCCTCTTTGTACAAGCATAGTAGCAATTGGTCCTTTTGCTTTGTCTAATCTTGCTTCAATTACAGTTCCTTTTGCTTGTTTATTTGGATTTGCTTTTAATTCTAATACATCTGCTTGTAATAATACCATTTCTAATAATTGGTCAATATTTTCATTCTTTTTGGCAGAGATTGGAACATATATTGTTTCTCCACCCCATTCTTCTGGTACTAAATCATAAGCCATTAATTCTTGTTTTACTTTTTCAACATTAGCGTCTGGTAAATCAATTTTATTAATTGCAACAATAATTGGTATTCCTGCAGATTTTGCATGATTAATTGCTTCTATTGTTTGTGGTTTTACACCATCATTTGCTGCTACAACTAATATTGCAATATCTGTAATTTGGGCACCTCTTGCTCTCATTGCTGTAAATGCTTCATGTCCAGGTGTATCTAAGAAAGTAATTTCTCTGTCTTTTATTTTTACTTTATAAGCACCTATTGCTTGTGTAATTCCTCCGGCTTCTCCTTCAATTACATTAGTTTTTCTGACTGCATCCAAAAGTGAAGTTTTTCCATGGTCTACATGTCCCATAACAACAATAACTGGTGGTCTTACTTCTAAGTCTTCTTCTTTATCTTCTGAATCATCAAATAAGATGTCTTCCTCTGTTATTGTTTCTTTTTTGTTTGCATTTATTCCAAATTCTTGTGCAATTAAATATGCTGTATCGAAGTCAACTTCATTATTAATAGTTGCCATAATTCCATAACCTAATAATTTTTTAATTACTTCTGATGTTGTTTTTTTCATTTCTGCAGCTAAGTCTTTTACTGTAATACTTTCCGGAATTTCAATATCTGTTAATTTGAATATTTTTTGCTTTGTTCTTTCCTCCTGATTTTTATTATTTCTTTTCTTTCCTTTTCTGCCACGTTCTGTTGTTAAATCATAATAATCTAACATTCCACCTTCTTGGTCATTTTCAAACATATTTGATAATCTATTTGCTTGTTTTAATGTTTTTAATTTTCCTTGGTCAAAATCATTTAAATCATTTCTTCTTAATTTATTTTTCTTAGTTAATTTATTTTCATCAAACCTATTATTGTTTTTTTGTTTGTCTAATCCTCTATTATACTCTCTAACATTTTCTTTTTCTATTATATCTGTTGACATGATATTTTTTATATTTTTTTCAATTCCTCTTTCATCTAAAGGCTTTTTACCAAATTTATCAGTGTTATTGTTGTTATATCTATTATTTTTAAAATTACTATTTTGATTTTTGTTGTTATTTCTGTTATCTCTATTTTGATTAAATTGCCTTTCTTGATTTCTTGGTTTAAAATTATTTTCAGATACTATTCTTTCTGTTTTTGCTGTTTCTTTTGGTTTTGGTTGTTTTTCAGCATTTTCTAATTTCTTCTTTTCTACTTTTTCTGTTTTTTCTTCTTTTTTTACTTCTTTTATTTCTTTTACTTCTTCTACTTTTTCTACTTTTTTAGGTTCCTCTTTTTTAAGACCAAATAATTCACTAACTGTCATTGGTTTATTTGGCTTATTACGATAAACAATATTGTAATCTTTGTTTTGCTTTCTCTCTACAAAACCAATATTGTTTCTCTTTTCTTCTTTTCTTTCTTCTTTTCTTTTCTTTTCTTTTTCATCCTCTTCTTGAGTTATAATGACTTCTCTTCTAATAATAACTGGTGCTTTTTCTTCTTTTTTTGTTTCCTTCTTAATTTCTTTTTTTACTTCTTCTTTCTTTGCATCTTTCTTGGTTAAGGTATTTTCAATTGATTTGGCTTGTTCTTTTTCTACACCGCTTAAGTGACTTGTTACTTCTATTTTTAATTTTTTTGCAACTTCTAATACTTCTTTACTATTTAATCCTAGTTTTTTTGCGATTTCATGTATTTTTATCTTACCCAATAAGTCCACCCCCATTATTTATTTTTTCTATCTGAATTGCTATATTTTTTTCTTCTATTCCAATAATTGCTTTGTTAGATTTTCCAATTGCTTTACTTAAAAGTTCTATTTCTGATTGTATGATAATTGGTATTTGATATTCTTCACTTAATTTTATGAATTTTTCTTTAGTTCTATCAGACGAATTAGTAGCTACAATTATTAAAAATACTTTTCTTTTTTTTATTTGCTCTTCTACACTGTCTGCTCCGAAACAAATTTTTCTAGCCTTTGCTGCTAATCCAATTAAACCTAATATTCTTTTACCTCTCTCCAAGTATTACACCTCTTAAATTTTCATAGATTTCTTCTGATATTTTAATATCTAATGTTTTTTCTAATCTTTTTGATTTAATAACTTTTTCTAAACATTTTATATCATTACATATATAAGCACCTCTACCCTCTTGTTTTCCTGTTTTGTCTATACTTATTTCATTTTCTTTATTTTTTACAATACGAACTAATTCTTTTTTGTCTTTTTTTGTATTGCATCCCATACAGGTTCTCTGTGGCTGACGTTTTATCATGGTTTTGTCCCCCTTTTATTGTATGTTATGTTTTTTGTTTTATTCTTCTGTTTCTGTCTCTTGTGACACTTTTTCATTTTGCATATTCATTAACATTTCTCTGAATTGTGTTTCTGATTTAATATCAATTTTCCAGTTTGTTAATCTTGCTGCTAATCTTGCATTTTGACCTGATTTTCCTATAGCTAATGATAGTTGATCATCTGGAACAATTACTTGTGCAAATTTTTCTTCTTCTTTGATATCTACTGCAAGTATTTGTGCTGGAAGTAAACTTGCTGCGATATATATAGATGGATCTTCATTCCATTCAATTACATCTATTTTTTCACCATGTAATTCATTTATGACATTTTGAATTCTAACTCCTTTTTGTCCTACACAAGATCCTACTGGGTCGATGTTTGGATCTGGTGAATATACTGCTACTTTACTTCTATTTCCTGGGTCTCTTGAAACACTTTTAATTTCAATTACTCCTTCATATATTTCTGGTATTTCAAATTCTAATAATTTTCTTACAAAATCCGGATGACTTCTTGATACTATTACTTGAGGAGCTCCCTTTGCACCTTTTTCAACATTTAAAACATATCCTTTTATTTTGTCATTTACATGGTAGTGTTCAGTTGGCACTTGTTCTTTTGCTGGCATAACTCCTTCTAATTTTCCTAAATCTAATACTACAATATTTTTATCTGCTTTTTGAACTAATCCAGTCACTATTTCGCCTTTTCTATCATTAAATTCTGTAAATATTATTTCTCTTTCTGCTTCTCTTAATTTTTGAATAATAACTTGCTTTGCTGTTTGTGCTGCAATTCTACCGAAATTTCTTGGTACAATTTCTGTTTCTAAGAAATCTCCTTCTTTTAAGTCTGGGTTTATTTTCTGTGCTTCTTTAATATTAATTTGTAAGTTTTTATCATTTGCTCTTTTTACAACTTCTCTTAAAGAATATATATGTGTTGCCCCTGTTTTTTTGTCCATTTCTACTTTTACATTTTCTAAGGAATCAAAGTTTCTTTTGTATGCTGTTACTAATGCTGTTTCTATAGATTCTAATAAATATTCCTTTTTTATTCCTTTTTCTTTTTCTAACTCCTCTAATGCTAATATTAGTTCTTTGTTGTCAATTGCTTGTTCTTTCATTTTTCTTCATTTCCTCCCTTTACCATTTATATATTGTTTTTATTTGTGCAATATTTTTACGCTTTATTTTAATTTCTTCTTTTATTGTAACTTCTTCTTCATTAAAATCTTGCAAAATTCCTTGATATTCTTTTTTTCCATTTTCGTCTTTTTTAAATAATTTAATATTAATTTCTTTTCCTATGTTTTGCTCTAAGTGTTTGTCTGTTTTTAATACTCTTTCTATTCCGAGGAGATGATACTTCTAAAAAATATTGTTCTTTTATATAATTTTTCTCATCTAGTTTATCATTTATGGCATTATTTACTTTTTCACAGTCGTTTAAATCTATTCCTTCTTTTTTGTCTATAAATATTCTTAAGAAGTAATTTTTTCCTTCTTTGGTATATTCTACATCATATAACTCGTATCCTAAGTCTTCTATGATTGGTCTAACAAGAACTTCCACCTTTTCTTCTATACTTGCCATTTTTATCTCCTTTTCAAAATTTAGGAGTGGGATTTGTTCCCACTCCTTAGTCTTCTATTTTTATGTTCTTATATATTATACCCAATTTTTGGCAAAAATGCAAGTGTTTTTTTATTTTTTTATTTTGATACTAAATATAATTCATTTTGAACTTTTGATTCATTAGATGTATCTTCTTCTGATGAATAAAGTTTTTGTATGTTTTTAAAATCTGTATCATTTTTTATTTTAGCTAGTATTTCTTCATTATTCATATAAGACTTTATACTTAATATAAATGAATCTTCTTTTTGCAGTTCTTCATCTTTTACTAAATAATCCATCTCATTTCTTCCTGTATCAATTAATAATGTTTTTTTATAAGTCATCATTTCTGGAACACTTTGCATGTGGTTAAAGAAGTTGTCATATATATAAACAAAAGATTTTTCACTATTTGTTTTGGCTATTTCAAGGATATTTTCATAATTTCTATATAAAAACTTTGGTATTGAAAATACTATTCCAATTCCAACTAATATAACTGAAATTCCAATTATTATTTGATTTTTGTATTTTATATTTATTATGCTATCTAATATCATAAATAATGTTATCGAGATAAAAGGAATTACTACCATAATGTATCTTAATTCTTGGAATGGTGTTAATTTTACCATTAATATAAAATAAATTATACTTGGCAATATTGTTAATAATACTACAAACTTGTCTTCTCCTGATTTTTTATATAAATAGATAACTCCTATCAAAAATAAGGCAAAAACTAAAAGTATAACAATTATATTTGTCTTTATACTAAATGCATAAGCTAGATGATTTATGTATTTTACAAAATATTCAAAATAGTTTCCGTTTGATAAGTTTGAAATTCCTCTACTAGAGAAAAACAAATGATACATACTTGGTACAAATATTAATATCCCAATTGCAGAATATATAATGTGTACTACAAAATATTTTTTTATTTGATCTTGTTTTTTATCTTTTTTCATTTTTATTATCATCATAATAAATACAATGGCAGCATACACAGCAAAGAAATATTGTGTTAAAAATCCTAATATTGTAATAATTGCTAATTTAAATAAAATTCTTTTGTCTAAATTGAAGTTGCTTTTATAAATTTTTAAACTATAATAAAAATATAACATTACAAATAAATTTAGTAACATATACATTCTTTGATAGATTACCATAGATATGGTTCCCATAGAAAGTCCATAAAAAATTAATGTTCCTATTGTTAAATTTTCTTTACCCATTAATTTTAATGTTTTTTCTAAAACTACACAACTAAAAATAAATGCAATAATATTTACTAAAAATGCAGTATAAATTGAAAATTTTCCTGAAAATAATATGCTTGAAAAATGTACTAGTAAATAAAAAAATGGTGGATGATTATCTTTTGCTTGATTCATATAAATTGATGCAAAATTTAGATAATTGTTTGGAGTTAAAGTCATGTAATTTGTAACATATTCTTTGGTTTTCCAAACTGGAGATTCGTTTAAGTTTTCTGGAACATCGTTATTTTTATAAGCACTCATTAAACCATTATCTGGATTTACAGAAGAAGCAATGGTAAATCCTTCGTCTTCATGAAATCCTACTTTTTGTGCTTGATATGAAAATATTATTCCACATATGATAAGTATTATAATTCCAATAATAATGTTTTTTGATGTGTTTTTATTTATTTTCATTTTTTGTTCTCCTTTATATCTAAAAAAACAAATTACTCTATTATTTTCAATAGAGTAATTTTTCTTTTATTTATATTTTTCCTGTTACCCCAGCAGTTTCTTCTACTACTACTTCTTCTCCACCTGAATTACCAATTTTTATATCTCTAATGTGATTAATTTTTTCCCATGTTGTTTCTCTTTTAAATAAGCATTTAAAGTTGATTAGTAACCATGAGCCCATAAAGATTGGATAACATATTAGTCCTTTTATCATTGGCTTGATTGGTCTTCTATCTAAAATCATAGCAGCTAATGCTGTTAGTATTGGTAAAAAGAATGTTGGTACAATATATTTTATAATATTTAATAATAATTCTGCCCCTGTCATTCCATTTCCTGCATACATTAAGAAGTTGGTTAGTAATAATATTAATGTTATTATAAACATTGGTATACTTCCAATTATATATAAAAATCCATCAAAGTTCATCATTGTTTTGTTTTCTTTGGTTGCAACTACTAATTGTTTTGTATATTCTTTTATACATTGCATATGACCTACTGTCCATCTGCTTCTTTGTGACCAACTTTGTCTAAATGTTACTGGTTGTTCATCATAACAGATTGCATCTGTTGCCCAACCTAATCTTTTTCCTTTTATTATTCTTTTTAATGAAAATTCTATATCCTCTGTTAGTGTTACTGTATCCCATCCTTGTGGTTTTACTACATCAAATTTTACCATAAATCCTGTTCCGTTTAATAATGGTGATAGTCCTAAGTTATATCTTGCTAAATGATAAAATCTGTGCATTGTCCAGTAAAATATTGCATATCCTGCTGTAATCCAACTGTCTGTTGGATTTTTAATATCTCTGTATCCTTGTACTACTTCTTCCCCTTGGCATAATTTTTTGTTCATATTTTTGATAAAGTTTGGATCTACAATATTATCTGCATCAAATACGAAAAATGCATCATATGGAGCGTTTTCTTTTATTTTTTGTTGTAGAAACCAATCTAATGCATATCCTTTTGTTTGTTTTGTTTTGTTAAATCTTTCATAAACAATTGCTCCTGCTTCTTCTGCTATTTTTGCTGTGTTGTCTGTGCAATTGTCTGCAATTACATAAATGTCATATAAGTTTTTATCATAATTTTGTCTTTTTAAACTTTCAATTAAATTACCAATGACTGTTTCTTCATTATGTGCTGGTATAATTGCCATAAACTTATGATTTTTTATTACTTTTAATGGTTTGTCTTTTATTTTTACTAATGAGCATAAACTTACCATGATTTGGTATAACCAAAATATGGTTATAATCCATACAATGGCTTCTCTTAGTATATATAAATAATCCATTTTTTTACCTCTCAAATTTTTTTATTTTATTTTTATTTTTATAATTTTATTATGCTACCTTTTCTATTATACTATTATTGTTAAATTTATGCAATATTTTTTCCAAAATTTAA
>CANRFX010000053.1 GCA_947629995.1 uncultured Clostridia bacterium
AAAGCTTTTAATAAGTTTGGATTTTCTGCTACATCTTCGCTATTTTCTATTCTTTCTTCACCTTGTTCTTTTGATAAATAATCTGTTACTATTACTTCTGCTTCTTCTGGGTCTTTTGTTTCTACGTATTGTTCTCCATCTTGTACAATTGTTTCTTGTGTCGCTGTTGTTGTTTCTCCCTCTTTTAATTTTCTATACATTGTCCATCTATATTCTGTATTTGTTGCATTATCTGGTAAGAATTCTAATCCGTCTGGAATATCATCTAATACTTGTGATGCATATCCATTTATAGTACCTTCATTAAAGATTCTGATAGTGTATTCTACTATATTTCCGTTTGTAACTGTTAGTGGGTCTTTACCATGTTCGTATGTTATTTTGTCATTTTCTTTATCATAGTTTACTTGTGGTATACGTGAATCAACTTCTCTATTCTCAATTTTAGTAATGAATTTTCTTAATGCTAAATCGAATTTTCCTAATATAACATTATCATAATCTTCATCATCTTCATATTTTTTCCATTCGTCTGGTCCAGAACCAGGTGTAGAATCTCTATCTGTAACTTCTCCACCTTTTTCGTCTGAATCTTTTGAAATACATGCCTCGTTTCTAAGTATTTCTCCTGTTGGTGCATCATCTTTTACTTTAAAGTATACAGATATTTCTTTATAATTTTCTTCTTTAAACTCTTTTGTTCCATCTGGGTTTGATCCAAATGCTTTTATTAAGTTGTTTCCGCTTCCTGGAGGATTCTCATTATCCTTTGATAAATAATCAGTAGAAATAAATTTCAAATCTGTTCCTTTATCATATGTCCATCCAATATTTTGGTTATATTGAATTGCTTTGATTTCTTCATCAGTATAACCTTCTGCTTTTAATTCACTGTCTGTTTCTTTTTCTGACCATAAGAATTCTAAGCCTTCTGGAATGTCTTCTGTTATTTTTGAAGCATATCCGTCTACATACCCTTCATTATATATTCTAAATGTATATTTTACTACATCTCCTGCTTTTACCATTATTGGATTTTTGTTTAATTCATATTTTGCTGTTGTATCAGAATCTTCTTTTTCTGTATTTAAATTAGATGTATCTATACTTTCAATTCTTTCAGTTTGTGCTTTACCATTTATTTCTGTAATTCTTTTTATTAATTTTAAATCAAATGGTTTTGGTTTTTCTGCTGGAATTACTACTTTTTCAAAGTCATCGTCATCTTGTTGACCTTTCCAGTATTTGTTTTCAGCTGATACGTTTGGATTGCTTGTATGTCCTTTATAATTATTTTCATCTTCATTTACTAATTCAGTTGCACTGTTTTTAGGTGATGTTGTTGGTTGTGAGTCTACATCTTCTACTTCTTCAACAAATGCATCTTCTGATATCCATGCAATGTTTGTTAATACTTGTTTGCTAGTTGTTGCTTCAGCTGTTACAGTACACTTTATTGTTACTGTATTTGATGAAGGAGTTCCTGAACCTGTATATGCAGATAAATTATTGCTATCCTTCTTTGTAAATGTTATTTTATTTGTTGCTTCATCATAACTTGCTGTATAATCTCCTGATGCTGAATTTTCCACATATTTTAATCCTGTTGGTAATTGGTCGATTATTTGTGTAGCTCTACCAGCTATTTGTCCTTCATTATATACTTTAATTGTATATGTTATAGTATCTCCTTTTTCTACTTGTACTGGATCTTTTCTATGGTTATATGTTGCTGTGTGATCACTTGTGTTTTTATTTTCACCAATTTTAGTTGTATCTTCAATTGTTGGTGTTCTTGGTCCTTGTGTTACATCTCTATCATTTATTTGTGTTATGTATTTTCTTAATGCTAAGTCAGCGATTTTTTCTGGTGGAATTACTATTTTTTCAAAGTCATCATCATCTTGTTGTCCTTTCCAGTAATTGTTATTAGATGATACATTTGGGTTGTCTTTATTACCTTTATATGTATTTTCATTATTACTTACTAATCCATTTGTATTTGATGGTGTTTCTGGTTGTGAGTCTACATCTTCTACTTCTCCAACAAATTCATCTTTTGATATCCATGCAATATTTGTTAATACTTGTTTATTACTTGTTGCTTCAGCTGTTACTTTACATTTTATTGTTATTGTATTTGATGAAGGCTCTCCTGAACCAGTATATGCAGATAAATTATTGCTATCTTTCTTTGTAAATGTTATTTTATTTGATTGTTTATCATAATTTGCTGTATAATCATTTCCTGCTCCTGAAGCTTCTACATATTCTAATCCTGTTGGTAATTGGTCAATTATTTCTGTTGCTCTACCTTCTACATTTCCTTCATTATATATTTTAATTGTATATGTTACTATGTCACCATTTTTTACTTGTACTGGGTCTTTTCTATGGTTATATGTTGCTGTATGGTCTGATTTATTTATTTCTTTTAACTTGTTTGTATCTGTTATTGATGGTGTTCTTGGTCCTTGTGTAAAGTTGCTTCCTTCTATAGCTGTTATGTATTTTCTTAATGCTAAGTCTGCTATTTTTTCCGGTGGTACAGTTAATGTTTTTGTTATTGGTACTTCTGTTTCATCTAATTCTACTAATGGTTGTTCATCGGTAGTTGTACTAGATGCCCATAATTTCATTGTTTTCGTTTTATAACTTCCATTAAATGTTACTGTTAAACTACTATTTTGATTTGCTTTAACTCTGATATAGAAATCTCCCTTACCTACTAAACTTTTTAGGTCTTTTGCTGGTTCTTTACTTCCATTTAATAAAGTATATTGTACATTACTTTCGCCATTTTTTACTTCTAAGCTAAGTGTGTATGGTCTAGAGTTTAATTGTGCTACATTAAATGGTCCTATAATATAATCTTCTCCTGATGCTTCTCTTTTTAATTCTGTCTCATTTATTTTAATAGGAGCTCCTAAGTCTGAACTTGATTGTGCATATGCACTTGCATTTGCTTTTGCTTCTTTTATTAAATAATTATATAACGCTTCTGCTTGATATGTTCTTATTTGACCAACATCTTCATTCTTTAATACACTTGGACTATTTGGATTATAATCTGATAATGCCTTATAAGTAGTGTTTACACCTGTGTCACTATAATAAAGCCAAGATGTATTTGTCAAAGTATCACCAGTATATGTACTAGTTTTATCATATTTGTTGCCTTCGTCAGAATTTGTAAAATACCAAATTGCAGCTTGTTGTACAGCACTTATATCATTTTCTGTCAACGCATATTGTGTTAAATTATAACCTGCTAGAGAATCTGCACTTAATAGTTCATCTATATCATCTGTGTTAAATGCTTTTGCCATTAATTCGACATAGTTAATATAAGGGCTTTCGCTATTAGTTGCTGATTTAATAATTTCAAATATTAATTCTTTTCTTGCATCATCAGTTGTTTCTTTTTGTGGTAAATATAATCTATCTAAAAGAGCCAAAAGCGCATTATATCTGTTAGTTGTGCTATCTGGAAGATTTTCTTCTACTAATTTTTTTAATGTATCATGTTGATTTTTTATTTGATCTCTTTCAGTTAGCATATTAAAATAACTGTTATATTCTTCTCTTTTATCTCCATTTTCAGTAACTGTATTATTAGCAAATCCTAATCCTGCTCTTACACAATAAATATCTGCATCTGTATAATTTTGGTCACTATTTGATTTATATTTTACAATGTTCCAAATTTTTGATGCACCACTAGTGTCTGGTTTTCCAATAGAATAACCTTCTTGAGGTGTAGAATCTGTCATTAATGCGGTAATTCCCATCCATTGCCCTGGACTTTGAGTTTGTGCATATACTCCTTTAGTTTGTGCTATTGTAAGAATAGCAAAAATAGTAAATAGGATAACTGCTATTATTTTTACTAGATTTTTTTTCAAGTTCATTTTTCCCTCTCCTTTTATTTTATTTATTTATATTTTATCCTTTAGTACAATTATTTTACACTTTTTTCCTTTTAAGTCAATAGGCATTTTTTTTCATTATTTTAAGAAGACATTTTTCCCCTTTTTTACACTTACGGATATATTATTTTGTCCACCGGTAATTCAAAAAAGCACCTACATTATAATTATATTACATTTTTGAGCCAAAATCAATACTTTACGTAAATTAAATGGATTTTTTTGTATATCCGTAGTGTTTTATAAATTTTAAATCTGAAATTCATATTTTTTATTTTTAAACAATATATTTTTATAGGTGATAAAATATGAATATAAAGAGAAACTGTCTTAGGATTTTTCTTGTATTTTTGATTTGTCTTTTTATTTCTATGTGCAATCGGAGTCTACTGTGATGACATTGATGAAGAAGATGAGAACTTAGATATTGCAAGTGAAATAGAAAATATTAGCTTAGAAACTTCTAGTAATATTAATTCTAATTCTTTAAACTTAAATTCCCGTTCTTGTGTAGTTTTAGATAGAAAAACTAAGCAAATTTTATATGGTAAAAATGAAAAAAACAAAGTAAAAATGGCATCTACTACAAAAATTATGACAGCAACTGTAGTTATCGAAAATATTTCTTTAGATAAAACTGTTGAAATATCAAAAAAAGCTGCAGGTACTGGTGGATCTAGATTAGGTTTGAAAACTGGAGACAAAATTACAATACGTGATTTGTTATATGGTCTATTATTGCGTTCTGGAAATGATGCTGCTGTAGCTTTAGCAGAGGCTGTATCTGGCTCTGTACCAGAATTTGCAAATTTAATGAACCAAAAAGCACAAGAACTCGGACTTTCTAATACTCACTTTGAATCTCCTCATGGATTAGATTCAGAAAACCACTACACGACTGCATATGAACTTGCTATACTTACAGATTATGCATTAAAAAATTCTACTTTTTTGAATATAGTTGGAACTAAAAATTATACAGTGACAATTAATGGATATCCAAAACTTTTATCTAATACAAATGAATTATTAGGAAATTTAAATGGTGTGTATGGCGTTAAAACTGGTTTTACAAATGGTGCTAATCGTTGTTTGGTAACTAGTTGTAAAAGAGGCAATATGGACATTATTTGCGTTGTTTTAGGGGCTGATACAAAAAAATTTAGAACAAAAGATAGTATTAATTTGATTGAATATACTTTTAAAAATTTTGAGTATTTTAATGTAAAAGATTTTGTAAATAGTTTTTTAGAAGATTGGAAAAAAAATAATCCTAATTTCTTTATAGTTGATAAAGGATTATCAAATTATGTTGATATAAATTTGGATTCTTCTATTGAGAAAACTTCTATTATACCTATTAAAAAGGATCTTGTTTCTGATTTAAAAATTAATATTAATGTTAATCCAAATTTGTCTGCTCCTTTAAAAAAAGGTGATTTTCTTGGTAATTTGACTATATCATCCCAAAATCAAACTATATTAAATTTCAATGTGATCTCTAATTCTAATATAGAGAAGCTTGAACCTTTAGATTATCTATTAAGATTTTTTAAAGATTACACAAATCAACTAGAAAGCTCATTGTTTTAAAAAATACCAATGGTTTAACCATTGGTATTTTCTTTTATATAGTTAACTACGTCTCCTACTGTTACTACTTTTTCTGCATCACTATCAGGAATTTCTATATCAAATTCTTCTTCTAGTGCCATAACTAATTCAACGATATCTAAAGAATCAGCTCCTAAATCATCAATAAAAGATGCTTCCATTGTTACTGCTGTGTCTGCAACACCTAATTGCTCTACAATAATTCCTTTTACTTTTTCTAAAACTTCTTCTGAACTCATATCTTTAGAGTTCACCTCCTCTCAAGTTTGGAATTGTTAATTCATATCTCATTTATATTATATGTTTTTCTTTTTGTCAAGTATATTTGTAAAATATTTTTATTTTGTACGATTTGGTCAAAAGTGTGATTATTCAAATTGTTCTATCATATGCTCTACTGCTTTATTTTCGACAAATTTCTCTGCCTGTATGATGGTGTATTCGAATAATAATTCATCACTACTTCCATGAGCTTTTACTACTGGCTTTCTTACTCCTAAAAATAGTGCTCCACCATATGATTTATAATCCATTGCTTTTGAAAGTGTTTTTATTGGCTTTTTAGCTATTAAATAAGAAATTTTTGCAAAAATATTTTGTGTAAAACTTTCAACTAGACTTCTTTTTACAAATTTTCCTAAACCTTCTGTTGTTTTTAAGAATACATTTCCTGTAAAACCATCTGTTACAATTGCATCTATTTCCCCAGAAAAAGCATCTCTTCCTTCTACATTTCCTACAAAGTTTATATTTAATTCTTCTGATTTTTCTTTCAATAGTTTATAACTTTCTCTTACTAATTCATTTCCTTTGGTTTCTTCTGTTCCAATGTTTAGTAGCCCTATTGCTGGATTTTCAATGCCATAGGTATTTTTTAAGTAAATACTAGACATTTGGGCAAATTGCAAAAGATTTATTGGCTTACAATTGGTGTTTGAGCCTGAATCAATTAATAATAATTGACTTTTATATGCAGGTAAAATTCCAGCTAAGGCTGGTCTATCTATACCTTTAATTCTTCCTACTAATAAGGTAGCACCAGTTAATAATGCTCCTGAATTTCCGGCAGAAATAAAAACATCTCCTTCATTTTCTTTTAGCATTTTAAATCCTACTACCATTGATGAATCCTTTTTATGTTTAATTGCAACTGTTGGTTGATCTTCCATTTCTATTGTTTCTGTTGCATTTTTGATTTTTAATCTGTCTGATATTTCTTCTATTTCTTTTCCATAAAATTCTTTAACTTTATTTCTTATTATTTCTTCTTTTCCTACTAAGATTACTTCTGCTTTTACTTTTGATATTGCATTTATTGCACCTTTAATATTGGCGTCTGGTGCGTTATCTCCACCCATAGCGTCTAATATTATTCTCATTTTGTTTTCCCCCTATATCCGCATATTTTTAGTAAATATATTTTATTATTCTTTATAAAAAAAAGCAATAGATTTTAAAAAATATTCTGCGTAATTAATCTTTTTTTATCCAAAAAATTTGAGATAGAAAATTTTAAAATTTCCTATCTCATAATATTTAACTTTAATATAATTTATGCTAAGATTTCAGATACAACTCCTGAACCTACAGTACTTGCTTAACATTTCTAAATATTTTCAAACATTTTTGAAATGCTTATATTTCAATATTTTTCAATATTTTCATTTTTAGTCAATAACAAACTATTTTATACTAAAGTGGGAAAAAAGTGGGAAAGTGGGAATTTATCGTTTCCAATTGAAGCCATCTCTCACCCCTTTTCTATATATTTTATATGTATATCTTTTGAATAATATTGCGAGTACCTTTTCAAATGCGTTTAATTTTGGTAATGAGTTTTTCATATTGTTATACCTCCCATTATAATATAGAGTTTTCTCTATATTAAACATTTTACCATATTATGTAAATAAAAATAACTCCAAAGGTTTATAGGTATTGTTCGCTATTCCTGTTGATATAACTACATTACAAAATTCGACAAGTTTCGACTTTTTCCACCATAAAATACCATAAAATACCATAAAAAACTATTTTAAATTATCAACTAAATCATCTATATAATCACTTGTTGGATCTTCTTCATTTTTTAATTGTGATATTTGTTGTTTTATATATTCTACAGCTTGAAAAGGTTGCTCTGTTTCTACTAATTCAGATATATGTTCCAACATTTTTATAATTTCAATATTTTTCATATAATGATACCTCTCTTATGGTACTATTATATATTAAATACCTTATAAAAACA
>CANRFX010000054.1 GCA_947629995.1 uncultured Clostridia bacterium
TAGAATATAGTAAAGATAAATCAATAATAGAAATTAAAAATAAATTACAAATAGGAGATATTTTAGAAATTATTATACCAAATGAAATTAAACCTTATGAATTTAAAATAGAAAATTTATGGGATATTGATACAGATGAAAAAATAAATAGTATCAGTCCAGGAATAAAAGGTCAAAAAGTAAAAATGGAGTTACCAATTAAATGCATGGAAGGATGGATTTTACGAAGAAAAAAATAATTGCCTCAACAGCAATTATTTATATTTCTCTATTTAAATTTCCATTTGTATAATTTTTTCCTTCTAATCTTTTTCCTTGCTTTACCATTTCAACAATTTGATTAATTTGAGAAATTGTTTCATCTAAAATATCAATTCTAGCATAATCAACTGAGAAATCCTTTGGAGAAACAGAAGAAATCTTACTATTAAATAAAGTTGTTACTGTCTGAATATTATCTGGCATAATTGGAAATTTCATATTCAATCTATCTTTTAAATAGTAAAAATTTCCACTTTGGCATTTTGCCTTACAATCAGGATAACATTTGTCAGTTTCTCCGAAGCAAGCAATAATTCATATTTAGTAAAGGTGTTCTTCCATATACTATTAACTCTTTTTGAAGATAACTATAATCACATAAACTAATAATAGTATCTTTATCTAATTCTGGTGATATTGTAAATCTACTAACTCCCAATTCTTTTAAAGCTAAAACAGTTTGAGAATTAAATACATTAAATGTATAGTTTGCAACTATCTTAAAATATTTATCTAAATCTGTAAATAACTCATTTAAAAGTCTAATATTACAAATATTTGAAATAACAAATCCTCTTATGTCGTATTTTTTTACAGTCTTTTCACTATAAGCATAAAATAAATTTTTATAATTTCCTTTTACTATAGTTGGCATATAAATATACAAATTAAATCTTTTACTTAACATTTCTAATATAGTTTCATATTGTTTACTAGTATAAAACTTTAAAGGAATATATATATTATCAATATCATTACTTAAATTTGAATAATCTAAATTTGTATCTAAATAATTTAGTAAAATAGAAATTTTTATTTCATTGATTTTATCCAAATTACTATTATTTTTTACTACATTTCTCATATCAGACAAAATCTTGTCTTTATTGTCAGTTGAAATAGGTTGTGTTTTAGGATCAAAACGTAAACATTCTAATATTGCATATTGTTCAACCTGTTCTAAAGATTTTCTTCGTAATTCATTTAAAGAACTTAATTTAGGAAGAAAAACATTATCATCTAAATTAATTTTAATATTTTTAAATTCATAAGGTGTGTCAGATGTTTTTGATAGTTGTTTAATAATAGTTTCATTATCTAAAGGCCTATTTTTAGCATCAATAGGAAATTCATTTAATTCATATTTTATACTTAAATCTTTATATAGTTTTATTGAATTAGAAGGTGTAATATGTATTGAAATAGGTTTTTCTTTTTTTATTGTAACTTCACAATTTAAAGGAATTTTTCTATTTTCTTTTTGATAGCTAGACTTAGCAGAAGAAGATAAGCTTTTAGATGATATTTTATATATTTTATAGTTAAAAGAAATATTTCCCTTGATTCTACCAATAGTAACTGTTTGACCAATATATGTTTCAGTTATATTTTTTCCGTTCTCCATCAATTCAGATATAGTGTATGTGTCTGTTTCATTTTCAAAAGAAATAGTATCACCAATTTGAATAGGTTCTTTTAATTTTAAAGTAATATAGCCTTTATTTTTATTGTAATTTTGAACTTTTCCAAGTAGTAATCCCATATTATTTGGTTTATCTTTAAAAACTAAATCTCTATTTGGTTCACTATCCAGATGCCCTTGTGATGACATGCCACGATTAAATACTTGAAGTAAATCTTTGCGATCTTTTTTATCAACAATATATGGTTTGTTAGATAAAGCTAAATCAATATATTTTTTATAGATTCTAGTTACTGTTGCTACATATTCAGGAGATTTCATTCTTCCTTCAATTTTTAAAGCTTTAACACCTGCTTTTATAAAAGCAGGAATGTAATCTAAACTGCACAAATCACGTGTACTTAGTAAATATCCAGAATTAATTTTTTTATCATTTTCAAATAATTCATAAGGAAGTCGACAAGGTCCAGCACATTTTCCACGATTTCCAGAACGACCGACCTAGCATACTAGAAAATAAACATTGACCAGAATAAGAAATACATAATGCACCATGAGCGAAACATTCTATTTCTAAATTTGTATTTTTACAAATGTAATCAATTTCATCAATAGAAAGCTCTCTTGCTAAAACTACTCTTTTAAAACCAAGCTTTTCTAATTCTAAAGCTCCATTTAAACTATGTACTGTCATTTGAGTGCTTGCATGAATTGGTAGGTCTGGAAAAAGTTCAATTAATTTAGTAGCTAGACCTAAATCTTGAACTATGATAGCATCAATTCCATATTGATATGCTGTTTTTGCTAAATCTAATGCTTGTTCTAATTCATTATCTTTAATTAGAATATTTAAAGTCAAATGTGTTTTTACACCACGAATTTTAGCATAATGAATACATTCTTTTAAATTATCTAAATCAAAATTATCTGCAAAAATTCTTGCATTAAAAACGTTGGAACCAAAATATACACTATCAGCACCATTTTGAACAGCAGCTTTTAGACATTCAAAATTACCAACAGGGGAAAGCAATTCCATTTTAACAATTCTCCTTTTCTTTTTTTTCGATTATATTTTACCATAAAATAAATAAAAATAAAAGGATTTTATTGACTAAAAAAATAGCAAATGATAAAATAAATAAAACATAATATTTAGGAGGGAAAGATGAAAAAAGTAAAAAATATAAGTATAATAATAATAGTAGTAACAAGTGTATTATTTTTATTTGGAATAAAAAATTATGCAGTCAATGAAAATAGCAATGTAACAGATAATACATTAAATCAAAGTACAAATAGTAATACAAATACAGAAAGTACAAACACACCAAGCACAAATACCCGGAACTACAAATTCTACTCCTACACCAAGTACTACTAATAATAATAGCTCAAATAGTGCAGGAAGTACACGGAACAAACGGATCTTCAGGTAGTACAAATACAACTTCTGGAGAATCATCAAATAATAACAATAACACTGGTAATTCAAATACTGTAAAATCAAGCAATACCAATTCAACTACTTTAGGAACAAATTCAGCACAAAATGACTTTAAAGGATTTAATAATAATACATCAACTTATAATGTTACTAGAGAAGAAGAAACAGAAGGACAATCAAACAATAATAATGAAGGACTAAAAGAACTAACAATTGAAGGTATAACGTTATCACCAGAATTTCAAACAAATGTATATGAGTACACAGCTAAATATATTGGAGAAGGAACACAATTAAATCTTACAGCTAAAGCAACAAATGATGATTATATTGTTGAAATTACAGGAAATGAAAACTTACAAGAAGGAGAAAATATAATAACAATATTAGTTTCTAAAAGTAATGGCACTAATGTTGCAACTTACCAAGTAATAGTAAATAAAAGCTTAATTGATGAAGAAGCAATTGCAAGACAAAAACAAGAAGAAACTGAAAAGATAAATACAATAATTTTAATATGTGCAATAATTGGAGTAATTTTAATTATAGGAATTATTGTATTTATGAAAATAAGACGAAAAAAGAACAAAACTTTTTTAAATGATAATGAAGTTGATTCTTTACATGACGATGATGAAAACAATAATGAAAATAACGAAAATAACGAAAATAATGAAGAAGACAATGAATATGAAGAATTACCAAAAGCCTTAATAGGACAAAAAAAATCAGATATAAAAAAACCTATAAAAGGGAAAAGATTTAAAGATGAATAAGAGGAAATAATGGAAATAAAAGAATTGTCAATACACGAAAAAATAGGACAAATGATTATACTTGGAATTAACTCAAATAATATAACAAAAGAGATAAAAACATTTATACAAAAATATAAAATAGGTGGAGTTATTTTATATAAAAAAAATTTTAATACTTACAATCAAATGGTAACAATGATAAAACAATTAAAAGATTTGAATAAAACGAATAAAATACCTTTATTTATTGCAATAGATCAAGAAGGCGGAAGAGTTAATCGTATGCCAAAAGAAATTTTAAATTTACCATCAGCGTACTTAATTGCAAAAAAATTAGGAAAAGATGGTGTAAAAAAATCAGCTAGAATAATTGGCAAATTATTAAAACATTCTGGATATAATTTAAATTTTGCGCCAGTATTAGATTTAAAGAGATTTCCAGACAGACATGCAATCCGGTGATAGAAGTTATGGAGAAGAGAAGCAACTAGTTGCAAAATATGGAATTGAATTTATGAAAGAGTTACAAAATCAAGGAATAATATCTGTTATAAAACATTTCCCAGGTCATGGAGCAGTAAATCAAGATTCACATTTTTTTCTACCTAAAATTAAAATAAAAATGAAACAATTAGAAAAAGAAGATATGTATCCATTTGAACAAGCAATAAAAAATGGTGCAGATAGTATACTTGTGGGACATTTGATAGTAAAAGGTGCAACAAGAGAATTACCAGCATCTTTGTCAAGAAGATTTATTACAAAATATTTAAGAAAAAAATATCATTATAAAGGTTTAATTATAACAGATGACTTGAAAATGAAAGCAATTAAAATTTTCTATGGAACAGAAAAAGCAGTAAAAATGGCTTTTGAAGCAGGAAATGATATAATTATGTTTCGAACTAGTGTAGAAAAGCAAGAAAAAATTATAAATAAACTTTATGACTTAGTAATACAAGGAACATTAAAAGAAAATAGAATTAATAGAAGTGTAAAAAGAATTATAAATATAAAACAAAAATATAAAATTTCAGATGAAAATCCAATAGAAGAAATAAATTTAGATGCTATAAACCAAGAAATAAAACAAATACGACAAATGTGTGGAATATAAACAAAGAGGGTTCCTATTTTAGGATACCCTCTTTGTTTACTAAAAATCTGGTTATAGATTAGCAACAACCGCCTCTGTTACCACCACAACAACAACAGATTAATAATATAAGGATTATAATCCAGCAACAATCGTCACCAAATCCGAATCCACATCCTCTATTTTCTGGCATAGTCTAGACCCCCTTCCATAAAGACGTTAAGTATCCTTTGTATGATATATAATATGAGTTAGAAAAAAATGTGTTACAAAAGTAAAAAAAATTTATTTGTTCGCTTTTTTAATTAATTAAAATATGATACAATTTGAAACAACTAAAGGGGAGAAAAAAATGCAAAAAAAATTAAAAAAAATAGAAGAAATATTTAGTGATTATAAAACAAGTTCAAATATAAAATATGCACAAATAGAAAGCTTCAACGTATTAAAAAAGAAAAACACTTTGCAAGTTATTTTATTTTTTGACGAGTATATAGAAATAAAAGATATTTGGAATTTTGAAAACTTTTTAAAACAAAGATTTCAATTTGAACACATTGACATTCAAATACATTATGATACAAAAGTAGAAAAAAAATTAATAAAAGACGAGTGGAAAAACATAATTAGTTATATGTCTCATAAATATCCTTTAGCAACACCAATGTTACTTTTAAAAAGTAATATCGAAGTAGAAAATAAAAATCTAAAAATAGAATTACATATTAAAGGAGCGGATTTTCTAAAAGCTAAAAAAGTGGATGAAGAATTAAAAAGTACTATTAAAAATTTATTTGGAGAAGAATATAAAATTGAGATTACAGAAAAAATATCTTTAGAAGATTTAAACGAAATAAATAAAAACATTAAAGACGAAGAAGAAAAAATACTAGCACTTATCAATGCAGAACATATGCCAGAAATTCCTGCAGAAGAAAAAGAAGAAATAACTTCAGAACCAATACAAGAAGAATATAATAAACAAGAATATATTTTAGGAAAACCATCAAAAGCAAAAGAAAAACTTATAAAAATAAAAAATCTAACAGCAAATGATGGAAGAGTAACTCTAGAAGGTAGAGTAATTAATGTTCAAGTAAGAAAAACAAAATCAGGAAAAGGAATGATAATATTTGACTTATATGATGGAACAGGGCAAATTACTTGTAAATCTTTTTCAAAAGACTATGAAGAAGGAGAAGAAATTGTTAAAAAAATAGAGGAAGCTCAAATTATAAAAACAATCGGAAAAGCAGGACTGGATACATATGTAGGGGATGTCACAGTTATTTCTAATATAATTATTCATACAAATGCAGATATACCAGAACTACCAACAGAAGAAGAAATGGAAGATACTCCATTAATATATGGAACCAATTCTAATATTACAGATACATTAGTAAAAGTAAGTGATTTAGGTGTAGATGATGGAAAAATAGCCTTAGAAGGAGAAGTAATATATACAGAAGAAAAACCAATAAAAGGTGATAAAATACTATTTAATTTTGATTTATATGATGGAACAAGCACAATTACTTGTAAAGTATTTTTAGAAAAAGATTTTGCTCAAAGGAAAATAAAAAGAATTCAAAATGCAAAAAGCCTTAAAATTTCTGGAACTGCACAAATAGATAGTTTTTCAAATGAACTAACAGTTATCATAAGTACAATTGTAGAAACAGAAGGAATAAAAAAAGAAATAAGACAAGATAACAGTGAAGTAAAAAGAGTAGAATTACATATGCATACAAAAATGAGTCAAATGGATGGAATTACTTCTGCGAAAGATTTAATAAAAAGAGCAATGCAATGGGGAATGAAATCAATTGCAATAACAGACCATGGAGTAGTACAAGCATTTCCTGAAGCACACAAGTTACTTGGATATGATAACAAAGACATGAAGATAATCTATGGAGTAGAAGCATATTTAGCACCAGACAAAACGCAAATTGTAACAGATGGAAAAGGGCAAAGTATAGATACAACTTATTGTGTACTAGATTTAGAAACAACAGGATTTTCAGCAACGAATGAAAAGATTACAGAAGTAGGAATAATGAAAGTAAAAAATGGAGAAGTAATAGATGAGTTTAGTACATTTGTAAATCCAGAGAAACACATACCAGCTAGAGTAACAGAAGTTACAAATATAACAGACGATATGGTAAAAGATGCACCAAAAATTGAAGAGGTTTTCCCTAAAATTTTAGAATTTATAAAAGATAGTGTTCTAGTTGCACATAATGCATCATTTGATATTGGATTTTTGAAGCAAAATGCTAAAAATTTAGGATATGAGTTTAATTATACATATTTAGATACCTTAAGTTTAGCAAAAGATTTATTTCCAAATTATAAAAAATATCAATTAGGAAAAATTGCAGAAAATCTAGGTATTAAAGTAGAAGTTGCTCATCGTGCTTTAGATGATGTAGACACTACAGTAAAAGTATTTAATGTTATGATGGAAAAACTAAAAGAGCGTGGTGCCAAAACTGTAAACGATATTGATGAAATAAGCAAAGATG
>CANRFX010000055.1 GCA_947629995.1 uncultured Clostridia bacterium
CATTTCTTTACGCAAAAATTCCAGCGATTTCTCACTGGAATTTTTGTTTTCGGGTTCCTATTTTAGGACGCCCTCTTGATTTTTTTTACATTTTAATATATAATTTTAAAGCAAATAAAAGAAAATAAAAGCAAATTTAAAGAAACGAGGAAAAGCAATGAAAGCAATAGAAATAAGAAATAAATATTTAAACTACTTCAAAAACCATGGTCACAGCATCATTCCATCTGCGCCATTAATACCAGAAAACGACCCATCAGTACTATTTACAACAGCAGGAATGCAACCATTAGTACCATATCTATTAGGAGAAAAGCATCCAGAAGGAACACGATTAACAGACTATCAAAAATGTTTAAGAACAAATGACATAGACGAAGTAGGAGACAATCGTCACTTAACATACTTCGAAATGCTTGGAAACTGGTCACTAGGGGACTACTTCAAAGAAGAATCAATCAAAATGAGTTTTGAATTCTTAACAAAAGAATTAGGAATACCTGCAGAAAAATTATCTGTAACATGTTTTGCAGGAGACAAAGACTGTCCAAGAGACGAAGTATCAGCAGAAAGCTGGAAAAGAGCAGGAATACCAGAAGAAAGAATATATTTTTATGGAAAGGATGACAACTGGTGGATAGCAGGGGAAGAAGGACCATGTGGGCCAGACACAGAAATGTTTTATGACACAGGAAAACCACCATGCTCTAAAGACTGCCAACCATCATGTAACTGCGGAAAATACGTTGAAATTTGGAACAATGTATTCATGGAATACTTTAAAAATAAAGATGGATACTCAAAATTAGCCAAAAAGAATGTAGATACAGGTTTAGGGTTAGAAAGAATGGCAATGTTATTACAAGGGAAAGAAACACCATTTGATACAGAAATTTTTAGACCTGTAATGGAAAAACTAGAAGAATTACAAAAAGAAGACTACATCGAAAGCAGAAGAATTATTGCAGAACACTTGCGTTCTAGCATGATGATTATAGCAGATGGTGGAAGACCAAGTAATATAGACAGGGGGTATGTATTAAGAAGGCTAATAAGAAGAATGATAAGACATTTAAACAAACTACAAATAGACTTAGAAGAATTATCTACACTAATTGATATAAATGTGGATAACTTAAAAGAAATGTATCCAGAATTAGAAAAAAATAAAGAAATCATAAAAAGCACAATTATAGAAGAAAAAAACAAATTCATAAAAACATTATTACATGGAGAAAGAGAATTTGAAAAGCAAATCAAAAACATAACAAATGGCAAAATACCAGGAGAAGTAGTATTTAAGCTATATGATACATACGGATTCCCACCAGAGGTAACCAAAGACTTAGCACGGAGAACATGGATACGAAGTAGATGTAGAAAAATTTGAAAAACTATTTAAAGAACACCAAGAAAAATCAAGACAAGGTTCAGAGCAAAAATTCAAAGGTGGCTTAGCAGAACAAAATGAGCAAACAATAGCATATCATACAGCAACACATCTTTTAAATGCAGCCTTAAAACAAGTAATCGGAAAAGATGCACATCAAAGAGGGTCTAACATTACAGTCGAAAGAATGAGATTTGACTTTAACTGTGACCACAAATTAACAGAAGAAGAAAAACAAAAAGTAGAAGACTTAGTAAACCAATGGATACAAGAAGGTTTAGAAGTAACTAAACAAGAAATGAAAAAAGAAGAAGCAATTAAATCAGGAGCAGAATGTATGTTTATTGAAAAATATCCAGACATTGTAACAGTTTACAGCATACGGTAACATTTCAAAAGAACTATGCCGGAGGTCCACATGTAAAAAATACCAAAGAACTTCGGAAAATTTAAAATAAAAAAAGAAGAATCAAGTTCATCTGGTATTAGAAGAATAAAAGCTGTATTAGAAAAGGAGAATTAATCAAATGGAAGATTGTTTATTTTGTAAAATAATAAAAGGAGAAATACCATCTAAAAAAGTGTATGAAGATGACGAAGTTTTAGCATTTCACGATATTAATCCAGAAGCGCCAATTCATATTTTAGTAGTACCAAAAAAACATATTACATCATTAGCACATATAGAAAAAGAAGATGAAGCTTTAATCGGAAAAATATTTGGTGTAATTAATCAAATATCAGAAGAACAAGGATTTAAGCAAGATGGATATAGAGTAATTACCAATTGTGGAAAAAATGGAGGGCAAAGTATAAAGCACTTACATTTCCACATTTTAGCAGGAAAAAGTTTAGGTGAAAAAATACTTTAAAAAACTGTACAATTCTAGCTATTTATGCTATAATAAAAGTAGTAGGAAAATGTACGGAGGTAAAAAATTATGTTTGAAAGTAAATATAGTAAAGTATTAACCGTAATATTAGTTATAGTAATTATTGCAATAGTTGGGTTATTAGGTTTTTTAGGATATGATTATTACCAAAAATACGCTATTACAAAAGATACATCAGAATTTGTTGACAATTTCCAAGGAGAAATATCAAGTGATGTACCAAATGATAATAACGATGACAATCAAGAAGGAGAATTAACAGAAAATAAAGTAGAAGACCCATTTAGCGGAATTCAAGATGCTAAAACTTCAGGTGGTTCAACAGCAAAGAAAACTTACCAAGGATTTACAGTACTTCGGAACAATAGAAATACCAGCAACAGGAATTAAATACCCAATAGTAGACAAAGTAACCAAAAGATCAATAGAAGTTGCTGTAGCATTTTTATGGGGAGCAGGATTAAACCAAGAAGGAGACTCTGTTATTATAGGGCACAATTACAGAAATGGACTATTCTTCTCTAACAACAAAAAATTAAAAAATGGAGATAAAATTTATATAACAGATGACCAAGGAAAAAAATTAACCTATACAATATATAGAAAATTTGAAGCAGGGGATACAGATACAAGTTTCTATCAAAGAAATACAAATGGAAAACCAGAGATTACTTTATCAACCTGTACAGAAAATGCAAAAACAAGATTAATAATACTTGCAAAAGCAGACTAAAAAAAGATAAAAAAAATAAAGGAATTTTAAAAATTCCTTTATTTTTTTATTGAAATTGTATATAATAAGGAAAATAGATTAAGAGGTGTCAAGATGACAGAAAAGCAAGCAAAGGAAAGAATAGAAGAATTAAGAAAAAAAGTAGAATACTATGCTCGGAAAATACTATGATGAAGATAAGCCAGAAATATCCGATTTTGAATATGATATGTTAATGGTAGAATTGCGAAATTTAGAAAAAGAATATCCACAATTTAAAAACAAAAACTCCTTAACAGAAAAAGTAGGAGGACATGTAAAAGAAGGCTTCCAAAAAGTAACACATGAAGTCCCTTTACTAAGTCTGCAAGATGTTTTTAGCATAGAAGAAGTAGAAGATTTTGTTATAAAAACAAACGAAAAAGCAAAAGAAAACGGAATAGATAAAGTAACCTATGTAGTAGAAACAAAAATTGATGGACTATCAGCAGCTTTGGAATATAAAGATGGAAAATTTATAAGAGGAGCAACAAGAGGAAACGGACAAGTAGGAGAAGATGTAACAGATAATTTAAAAACAATAAAAACAATTCCAAATAACATACAAGACAATATAGATATTACAGTCAGAGGAGAAGTATTTATATCAAAAGACGACTTTGAAAAAATGAACCAAGAAAGAGAAATTAATGAAGAAGAATTATTTGCCAATGCCAGAAATGCAGCAGCAGGGTCATTGAGACAATTAGATAGTAAAATCACTAAAGAAAGACCTTTAGACATATATATTTTCAATGTACAAAAAATAAATGGCAAAGAATTTAACTCACATTACGAAGAATTAGAATACTTAAACAAGCTAGGCTTTAATGTAAATCCGGTACGTATTTATTGTAAAACAATAGACGAAATAGAAAAAGCAATTGAAAAAATCGGAGAAGAAAGAGAAAAACTTACATTTGGAATAGATGGAGCAGTTGTAAAAGTAGACAACTTAAAATTCAGAGAAATTTTAGGAAATACAGCAAAAACTCCTAGGTGGGCAGTAGCATATAAATATCCACCAGAAACAAAAGAAACAAAATTAAAAGATATTATTTGTCAAGTAGGAAGAACAGGAGTAATTACACCAATGGCAATTTTAGAGCCAGTTAAAGTAGCAGGTTCAACAATTTCTAAAACAACACTCCATAATGAAGATTTTATAAAAGAAAAAGACCTAAAAATTGGTGATACAGTTGTAATCCAAAAAGCAGGAGACGTTATTCCAGAAATCGTAGAAGTAAAAAAAGATAAAAGAACAGGTAACGAAATCAATTTTGAAATGCCAAAGGTATGTCCAGTATGTGGCGCAAAAGCAATTAGAGAAGAAGGAGAAGCAGCCATTCGCTGTACAGGAGTAGAATGCCCTGCAAAATTATTTAGAAATTTAGTGCACTTTGCATCAAAAGAAGCAATGGATATTGATGGGTTAGGAGAAAATATAATACAACAGTTGTTAGACAAAAAATTAATTTCTAATATAGCAGATATATATACATTAAAATTAGAAGATATAGCATCTTTAAAGAAAAACGGAAAAAAATTTGCACAAAATTTAATAGATGCCATAAATAAAAGCAAAGAAAATGATTTATATAGGTTAATTACAGCCATGCGGAATTCGTCATGTTGGAACAAAAGCATCAAAATTACTAGCTAAAAAATATAAAACAATAGACAACTTAATAAATGCAAAATTAGAAGACTTAAGCATGATAAACGACATAGGGCCAATTGCAGCAAACAGCATTAAAGAATTTTTTATGCAAAATCAAACAAAAGACTTAATCGAAAAATTAAAATTAGCAGGAGTAAATACTGTAGCTTATGAAGAAGAAAATATAGACAACAGATTTGAAGGAAAAACATTTGTATTAACTGGAACATTAGAAGAATATACAAGAGGAGAAGCATCAAATTTAATAGAAAAATTTGGAGGGAAAACTTCTGGTACAGTATCTAAAAAAACAGATTATGTATTAGCAGGGGAAGATGCAGGAAGCAAACTTACAAAAGCACAAAATTTAGGAGTTACTATTATAACAGAACAAGAATTTAAAGAAATGATAAAATAAAAAGGAGAAGAAATGGAAGATTATACATTTGAAAAAATGTGGGAAGACTTAAAAAATGGATATCAAATTTATTATACTTATGTAGGAAATCGTTATTTATTATTTAAAACAGCAGAAAATTGCTATACACAAAAATTACTTTCTGATCATAAGAAAAATCCACAACCTAAAATGTTAATGTTGACGTTAAAAAGAGTAAAAGAAATGTTTCCACATATGGAAGATATAGAATATAAAATGATGATGTAAAGGAGAAAAAAATATGGCAACAATTATTAATGGAAAAGAACTAGCAAAAAAAACAAGAGAAAATTTGAAAATCGAATGTGATGAATTAAAAAAAAGAGGAATTAATCCTAAATTAGCAGTTATAATGGTAGGAGATAATCCAGCATCAAAAGTATATGTAAGAAATAAAAGTAGAGCATGTGATGAAATTGGAATTCAATATGAAGAATTTTTATTAGATGAAAATATAACACAACAAGAATTAAATGACTTGATAAAAAAATTAAATAGCGAAAAAGAAATAAATGGTATTTTATTACAAAGTCCGGTACCTAGTCATTTAAATATTAACCAAGCATTTAAAGCAATTTCTTATAGAAAAGATGTAGATGGATTTACACCATCTAGTGTAGGAAAATTATCAATTGGAGAAGATACTTTTATTTCATGCACGCCATATGGAGTTATAAAAATGTTAGAAGAATATAACATTGATATAGAAGGAAAAGAAGTTGTTATTTTAGGTAGAAGTAACATTGTTGGAAAACCATTAATACAATGTTGCTTAGCAAAAAATGCAACAGTTACTGTATGTCATTCTAAAACAAAAAATATAGAAGAACATACAAAAAGAGCAGATATTTTAATTGTAGCAATTGGAAAAGCAAAATTTGTTACAAAAGACATGGTAAAAGAAGGTGCAGTTGTAATAGATGTTGGAATTAACAGAGAAGAAGAAAGTGGGAAACTTGTAGGAGATGTTGATTTTGAAAATGTAGAAAAAATAGCAAGTTACATTACACCAGTTCCTGGGGGAGTAGGACCAATGACAGTTGCTATGCTTATGAATAATGTAATAAAAGCAGCAAAAGAGCAAAATGATGAAAATTCTACATTTTAAAAAAATATAAAATAATAAAAACTAGGGGCATTATTATTTATAATGCTCTTTTTTTTGAGAAGGGAAGATAAATGATGGAAAACTTAGAAAGAAAAAGATATTGGATTTGGTTATCATTAATACCAAACTTAGGCGTTAAAAGAAAACAAAAACTTTTAGAAGTGTACAAAGATCCAAAGGCAATATATAAAGCAACAAAACAAGATTTAATAAAAATAAATGGAATAGGAGAAAATATAATTCAAAATATTTTGGATATAAAAACAAAACAACTTGTGGATAAACATATAGAATATATGTGGAAAAATAAAATTGATTTAATTAATATTTATGATAAAGAATATCCTAAATTATTAAAAAATATATATGATCCACCAATTAGTTTGTATTATAAAGGAAATAAAAGTGTTTTACAAAAACAATCCATAGGAATTGTTGGATGTAGACAAACAACTACATATGGCAAGAGTGCTGCAAAATATTTTTCTTATAATTTAACTAAAAACAACATTAATGTTATAAGCGGATTAGCAAAAGGCATTGATAGTTATGCACATATTGGTAGTATTTGTGCACAAATAGAATTAAATAATTCTATAAATTGTGGAAAAACAATAGCTGTTTTAGGACATGGATTGGATATAATTTATCCGAAAGAAAATGAAATGCTAGCAAATAATATTATAGAAAATGGTGGAGCTATTATTTCTGAGTACCCTATTGGTACAAAGCCAGATAAAATGAACTTTCCAGCAAGAAATAGAATTATTAGTGGAATGAGTAAGGCAATTCTTGTAGTTGAAGCAAAACAAAAAAGTGGAACTTTAATTACAGTAGATTTTGCATTAGAACAAGGAAGAGATGTTTTTGTTGTACCCCGGAAATATTAATTCTGCTAATTCTGTTGGAACAAATGAGTTAATTAAACAAGGAGCAAAAATGGTAACAAATTATATTGAAATTTATAATGAGTTTTAGTTAAAAAATTTCCATAAATTTTTTCGCAAATTTTCAGAGTAATTTCTGGAAAATAAAAGGTTATTGCACTATTCAGATTTATTGCC